>CADCPT010000018.1 GCA_902803385.1 uncultured Ruminococcus sp. | reverse complement strand
TGGCTGACCTGGAGGATAAGCTCCGTTCAAAGGTTATTGGTCAGGATGAAGCAGTAAAGGCTCTTGCAAGCGCTGTCAAACGCAGCAGGGTACAGATAAGCCCCAGGAGACGTCCGGCTTCATTCATATTCGTTGGACCGACAGGCGTTGGAAAAACAGAACTTGTAAAGCAACTTGCAAACGCTCTTTTCGACAGCCCTGATAATCTCATCAGGCTTGATATGAGCGAATTTATGGAAAAGCATTCTGTTTCAAAGATAATCGGTTCGCCTCCGGGCTATGTCGGCTATGACGAGGCAGGTCAGGTAACGGAAAAGGTAAGACGCAGACCGTATTCCGTTCTGCTGTTCGATGAGATAGAAAAGGCTCACCCGGATGTTCTGAATATCCTTCTTCAGATACTTGACGAAGGCGTTCTTACGGACGCTCAGGGCAGGAAGGTCAATTTCAGCAATACGGTAATAGTTATGACCTCGAATGCAGGCAGCGAGCGCAAGGAAAACACTCTCGGCTTTGCAAAGACAGAGGAGCAGGCTACGAATGAAAAGGTCAGAAAAGCGCTTTCCGAATTCCTCAGACCTGAATTTATTTCCAGACTTGATGAAATAATAGTTTTCCGTCACCTTACCGAAGACGACTATTTTGCAATATCAGATCTTATGCTCGGCGAATATGTCGGCACTCTGAAGGAAAAGGGCATTGCATTCACCTACGATGAAGCATCGCGCAGATATCTTGCAAAGAAGGCGTTCGGAGGCCCCAGCGGCGCCAGAGACCTCAGAAATCTTATACGCAAGGAAGTTGAGGATAAGATCGCTTCCGCCATCGTAGACAGCCGCACAGGCATTCTTACGGCGGTCAACCTTACGGTCGGCGATGATAAGCTTGTTCTGGAGACGCTTTGATACATCGGTCTATCCGTGACAAAAACTTTGTTAAAAGGTATTGACAAACAGCGGCGGTTGTGGTATTATAATAACCGTCGCTGATATGCAGGTGTAGTTTAGTGGTAGAACACTAGCCTTCCAAGCTGGATGTGTGGGTTCGATTCCCATCACCTGCTCCACATGCGCCAATAGCTCAGCTGGATAGAGCAACTGCCTTCTAAGCAGTAGGTCAGGGGTTCGAGTCCCTTTTGGCGCGCTTCTTATGGTGGGTATAGCTTAGCTGGTTAAAGCGCCAGTTTGTGGCACTGGAGATCGTGGGTTCGAATCCCATTACCCACCCCACATAATTAAACCTGCACATACGCAGTTATTTTTAACTGCGTATTTTTTAGCGGGGATACATTGGGGTGTCGCCCAATGGTTAAGGCAACGGACTTTGACTCCGTCATCGCTGGTTCGATTCCAGCCACCCCAGTTTCCATCTACAGTTTAATATGACTCATTAGCTCAGTTGGCAGAGCACTTGACTTTTAATCAAGGTGTCCGGAGTTCGAATCTCCGATGGGTCAGATAACACCCGCTTCCGAAGTCCGCTTCGGGAGTGGGTTTTGCGTTTTATGTGGAAATATTTGTGAACAGAACATTTTGTGTTTACACACAATTTACACACAATCTTTTATTTTTGTAATTTGGACATCTCCGCAATAAGCTCAGAAATGTCCTTATGAATATATACTTCAGCTGTTGTTGAATAGTCAGCGTGACCAATGATCTTCTGCAGTGCCTCCGGCCGCATACCCGCCTCTGCCGACAGGCTTGCAAAGGTGTGGCGTGTGCTATGGGGTGTCAGATGGTTATTATCGGGGAAGATCCATGAGTTGCCGCAGTAAAGGCAGTAAGCAGTTCCTTCGGGTAGATCCCGTCTGCATTTTTTACAGAGCATAGTATCACTCCTCTCTTGATTTTCGGAGCGAATACTGCTATAATAGAACTGCTCAGGTTCGGATAGCAATATTCGGATTTCCCCCGTCGGTACGCCAATACCGGCGGGGGGCTTTTTTTACTGTGGCAGAAGCTTCTGTATCAGGGAATGATCCTGACTTATGAGATATATAAGCTTTTTGGCTGTAGGTGTGGGCGTTGTTTTTCCGCATTCCCACGCTTCGACTGTTCTTGATGATACTCCGAGAACGGCGGCAAATGCTTTTTGCGTCAATGAAAGAGATTTTCTGACTTCCGATACATTAACATCCGGAAGTGAGCGCTTTCTGACTATCGTTTCCGCTCTGGCTGTCCCTTTTTCATAAGCAAGCGCCTCTTCCAGACCTCCCATCAGCTCTGAGAAAAAATCAGTATTTTCAAAATTCTTATTGATCTCTGCATCGGAAAAAGATGTGCTGAATTCTGTTTCTGACATCGTTACCACTCCTTTTTGATCTGCTCGATAATAGCCCGTATTGCTTTTTTCTGGTCCTCCGTCATATCGGACTGAACACTTTTCGGATAGGATAATAACATATAGATACGCTCTTTTTCAAATATATCAATATATATTACTCTTGCACCGCCGCTTTTGCCGTGAGTACGGAGAGTTATACGCATTTTTCTTGCTCCCCCCGTACCCTTGATAACATCTCCTGTATGTGGATCTTTCAGCAGTATATTCTCCAACTCCTCAAGATCGTCCTCACTCAGACCCAATGCCGCCCACGATTTTCTGAACGATGCCGTATAAATAAACTCCCTTGTCATTGTATCACTTCTCTTTGTTTATAATATACGGTATTATCGTACTTTATAACATTATATACGATAATACCGTAATTGTCAATGCCCTGCCTTGCGTGGGGATTTTTTTGCCGCTGTGGTCTTATTCCTCACGCCCCTACTTTATCAGCACACAGCATTACTTTTAACATATCTGTTTGTAGCAACAAGATCATCGGAGTAGCCTACAAGCTTTTCCTGACCTTCGGCGTTGAGCTTGT
>CADCPT010000017.1 GCA_902803385.1 uncultured Ruminococcus sp. | reverse complement strand
TCGTGACCCGAGAATGAAGGAAAGAAAGAAGTACGGTCTCAAGGCTGCACGTCGTGCTCCTCAGTTCTCAAAGAGATGATTTCTGCCATTTGGCATTTATCAGAAATACAGTGTTTATGCGGGTTTTGTCGTTCTGGATTTCACTGGAATGCGGTGGTTTCGGGACGGTAACTAACACGTAACTAACAGGTAACTAACAAATTTAAGGCATTCATCAGTTTGATGGATGCCTTATTTTTCAAGATTTAATTGTAATATTATTTGAAGGGAGCTGATTATATGAAGTACTATCTTAAAAAATGTGGATTTCAGGAGTTGGGAAGTGTAAGAGAAGGTAAACCACAGAGAGGAAGGTATCTTCTTACTTCTATGAATAAAGAAGTATTGGCAATGTTTCCTCCTTTGTCAGAAACCCAGTTGAATGACTCTGCTATATTGCCTGTCATTCCATTGTACTCAGGTAAAAAAGTTTACTGTAACTTTGTATATCATAATGATAAATTTCATGGTTCTACTGCTGCTCATCCAAGAAATGAATATCGTCTTTATCTTAACAAAGAGTTAGAAGAACAGATATTATTGTTTTCTGAGAATGATATTATAATAATTAGAACTGAAGATATTACAGAAGATGGCGAAATTCAAACCGTTTATTATTTGGATCACATAATAAACAACGGTTCGGATTTTTATGACAAGTGGAATTCTTTTATTAATGACTATCCGATAAATGGTGGTTATGGCATTTTTGAAGGGGTTATTCCTGAATTTGAAGAGAAAGTCAGACGGATTGCAAAGCCAGATGATTGTGAAGTTGTTATTGATGAAACAGTTACCACCAAAATTGCAACATCAACAGAGAATATTGCTGCGCTTTTCAATGCTGTATCATTCAGAGATTTTATTATGGTCGGATATGATAATCTGTGTGCTGTTACCGGTACAGTAATAAGGTTTGAATCATATATGAATCTGGAAGCAGCACATATTAAACCCAAAAGTCATGGTGGATTGTTTATGCCAAATAACGGATTAGCTTTGTGCAGAGATCTTCACTGGGCTTTTGATAAAGGATTTTTTACTCTTGATGATGACTTAAAGGTTGTTGTTCACCCTCGAATAACAAGTGAATATCTGAATTTATTTAACGGTAAGAGAATAAGAATTCCAAGCAATGCATTTTTTGCACCTGATATTGAAAATGTAAAGTATCATAGAGAAAATGTTTATGGATTGTTTTTGACAACAGGAAGATTATAAGGAGTTATTGCAAATGTATGCTATTGATTTGTTTGCGGGCTGTGGAGGCTTGTCTAAGGGCTTTATGGATGCAGGATTTGATGTTATTGTAGGAGTAGATAACGATGCTGCTGCTCTTAATACATTTAAGCTTAATCATAATGGAGCTGTTGCACTTAATGCAGACCTGTCAAAGCAGGAAACATTTGACACAATAAAAAAAATTGCAGGAGATCGTCAGATAGATGTTATCATTGCAGGACCACCTTGTCAGGGTTTCTCTCTTACTGGACCAAGAAACTTTGATGATGCGAGAAACAAATTGTATTTGGCAGTATTTGAGGTTGTAAAGCAATATAATCCAAAAGCGTTTATTATTGAAAATGTTCCGGGAATGGCTACACTTTATAATGGTGAAATTAAAAATGAAATATTAAGACGATTCAAAGCTCTTGAATATAATGTGGAGTGCAAAATTTTGATAGCAGCGGATTATGGTGTTCCTCAAATGAGAAAAAGGCTAATATTTATGGGTATTCGTAATGATCTGGGAGAACCTTGTTTTCCTCAACCTGAATTTACTCCTGAAAACTATCGAACCTGCAGGGACGCGCTAAGTGATTTGCCTGGATTAATTGATACATTAGGAAAGGAAGAAAGCGTGTATTCTTGTGAGCCCAAAACAGAATATCAGCGACTAATGCGTGGTAAATGTGAGGTTCTTTATAATCATACAGCAACAAATCATACCCAAATGGTTAAAGATACTATCGCACTTGTTCCTGAAGGTGGAAATTATAAGGATTTGCCACAGGGTGTAGGTGAAAGTCGCAAATTTCACGAAGCGTGGACAAGATATGATGGCAATAAGCCTTCAAGAACTATTGATACTGGTCACAGAAATCATTTTCATTATGAATATAACAGAGTACCGACTGTAAGGGAAAATGCTCGTTTACAGTCATTCCCTGATGATTTTGTTTTTACAGGAACAAGGACACAACAATACCGTCAGGTTGGCAATGCGGTACCTCCATTGTTAGGTTATCATTTAGGATGTGCTGTTAAATCTATTATCACAAAGGAGGATGGCGATGGTTAATACGATTGATCTTTTTGCAGGGTGTGGCGGTCTTACCGAAGGATTCAAGCAGTCAGGACACTATAATACCATCGCATGTATTGAATGGGATAAGGCACCTTGCGATACTCTCAGGCATAATCTAAAGAAAAAATGGGAATATGCAGATGCAGATAAACGTGTAGTACAGTTTGACATTCAGCGAACTCAAGAACTTATAAATGGGTGGAACGATCCGGTTTATGGCATATCTGAAGGACTTGATGTACTTGTAAAAGAATATGGCGGAACCGTTGATCTGATAATTGGTGGTCCGCCATGTCAGGCATACTCTGTTGCTGGTAGAATAAGAGATAAAGACGGAATGAAAAATGATTATCGTAACTACCTTTTTGAAAATTATTTAGAAATCGTTAATCACTATAAACCAAAAGCTTTCGTTTTTGAAAATGTTCCTGGTATTCTGAGTGCAAGACCTGGTGATGGAGAACGATTAATAATTGATA
>CADCPT010000016.1 GCA_902803385.1 uncultured Ruminococcus sp. | reverse complement strand
GGACGCTGGGAAGGTCGAATACGTATCGCTGGTACCAATAAATACCGTTCTGTTTACGCTCCGACTTATGAGCAGGTGAAAGACAAACTTGAACTGATAGAGGCTGGTGAAGTGATCCCAAAGAAAGGTAAAGACTTAACACTTGCCGATGTCATTGAGCTATGGCTTGCATCACGAAGCCAGATCAAGCCGACAAGTCTTGCCAGCTATCGGAACAAAATCGAAAACCACATACTTCCCTATTTAAAAAACATTCTATATACTGAACTAAACGCCTCTGACCTTGAACAGTTCAAGATCAATAAGCTGTCAGAGGGCTTTTCATCCAGCTATGTCTCAACTATGGTGGTCATAATAAAATCAGCGTCGAAGTATGTATCTCAGATGTATGACTGCCAGGATCCGTTCATCACTGTCAAATCCCCGAAAATACATAAAAAGCCGGCCAGGCTCTTATCAGCTGATCAGCAGACAAAGTTTGCTCAGGCTTGCCTTCGGTCAGGTCTTCCCGGACTTGGATGCTTCATGTCACTGTTCCTTGGACTTCGTATAGGAGAGGTATGCGGATTGAAATGGGAAAACATCGACTTTACAACTTCAACTCTCAGTGTTAGGAACAATGTTCAGAGAGTCGCTTATGAGGACGGAACATCCAGTGTTGTTGTGCTTCCGCCGAAAACATATACCTCTGTAAGGGATATCCCGTTGCCGCAGTTTGTGGTGGATGTGTTGAGAAAATACCAACGCTCAGGAAACGTATTCGTGATCACAGGCAAGAAAAAGCCGACAGAACCACGCGCCTTTACTTATCATTTTAAGGCTATACTGAAAAAGGCAGGACTGCCATCCGTGAAATATCACAGTCTGCGTCATGCTTTCGCCAGTAATTTTCTGAGACAGACCGGTGATGTAAAGTCTCTTTCGGAGATACTAGGGCATTCCAATGTGAATACAACCTTAAAGATTTACGTTCACACATCTATGGAACAAAAGATGTCGTGTATGGAGAAACTGGCGGCATTGCTATAAATAAAGCCCCTGAGTTCATCAGGGGCAAGTTTTTATTTTTTGATCTTTTCGATAATACAGGTATGTTTCTTTGTTTCAGTATCGTAGTTTATGCCGACAAGGATCATCTCACCGGTATATTCAGCGATTTTGTCTGTATATTGCTTTCTCTTGATCTGTTCAATAGCAGTATCAGCGGATTTGTCCCACTTGAGTTCTATGACCATTGCAGGCTTATCCACGTTTCTTCTCGGTATGAATGACAGATCTGCAAAGCCTTTACCTGTGGCAAGTTCTCTGTGCATAATGAATTCCTTTCGTGCGGAATAATATGCAAGAGATATAACGCAGCTCAGGGAAGTTTCGTTGTTATAACCTATGATAGAAGCATTTTCGTCGTGGGCTCGTTCAACCAGTTCAGCAACCTTTTCTGATTCGCCATTTAGAGTTGCCTCAATCAGTTCATCGGAGGAGCGTATGGCATTCATAACAGTCTCCCAGCCGCCGTCCTCGATGGAATTGATGAATTCCTGCTGAACCTCGCTGTTCGGTATCCATACCTTTCCGTCATTGTAGGTAAGGTATCCGGGGTGTATAAGCAGTGTCAGCACATCATCTGCACTGTTGAATGTGCTCATATCGTTCTGGAACTTTCCGGTATTAACACTTACTTTTTCACCAGCGATCATATCAACGACCTTTTCACGCAGACCGTCAAAATTCATCTGGATATATACCTTTAACGCTTCATAAGTCTCGGTGGACGTCCAATAGTTCCTGAATGTACCTCTGGTAAGGGATTCAACTACAGATTTGGGGTTGTATATAGAAACGCCGTCAACAGTATAGCCGTCATACCATTGTTTTATCGCATTTGAATCCTGCTGATATTCATTGCACAGATTTAATACTTCATCTTCGGTAAAGCCTGTAAATTTCTGAATTGGAGCAGCATTGGTCATAGCTATCTCAGTAAACATATTCAAAGCCGAGTGGACACCATATTTTTTTATAGGAAGTATTCCTGTCATATATACAAGCGCAACATAGCTTTTGTTTTTTAGCAGCACTTTAAGAAAATCCAAATACGTTTTTTGTGCTTTTTCGTCATCCCTATTCTCACGAATTATACAGTCCCATTCATCTATTATAAATATGAAAGGAATTCTTTTTGTGGCATACACTTCCGCAAGAACTGATAT
>CADCPT010000015.1 GCA_902803385.1 uncultured Ruminococcus sp. | reverse complement strand
GTGCGCCTACCTTGCGGCGCACTTTTATTATATTATTTTTTCAGAGGTGGCGCGAGCTTCGCTCGCGCCACCTCTGAAAAATCAAGTCTTTATATAGCCCGGTCGCACTGAAAGCGCGATCTGACACCGGCGGCACGCCGGCGCACGTCAGGAAGTCAGCTCACTTCTTTGCTCTTTCGGCAATGATCGCTGCCATTTCACCGACGTTCTTCATAGAGGATATCTCCCCCATCTTGAATTTCATCTTGAATTCACGCTCAACTGCATTGATAAGAGTGATATGCTCCAGGCTGTCCCAGTCTTCGATATCATCAGCTGTGGTCTTGGGTCCGACCTTTATGCTGTCATCATCGAAAACATCCTGAAATACCTTGTCAAGTCTTGCATAGATAGTATTAGCGTCCATTTGTCATATCTCCTTTGTATATTATTTTATCGAAGAATTGTCCCCGACTTTGATAACATGGTTCTGCACCTCGTAGCCCTCCGTCTGAAGCTCCCAGACAGAATTGCCGTCTTTGTCCTCACTGAGCTTTGTAAACCCGAAGGTTCCGTAAAGCTCCTTTACCATCTTGTTCTTGGCAGTGGGATAATAATAGCCTCTTATCGTCTTTATGCCCTGCTCCTTTGCCCTTTCGACAAGCCTGTCAAGCATAGCAAGCTCCATATCCCTTTTAAGAACGCGGCAGCTCATTATCCAAAGATCCATATCAAGCACGTCGCCGTTTTTATGTCCGATAACAACAGAAACAACTCCGTTGTCGCCGAATTTATCGACAAGCTTTCCGTAAAGGCGGATGTATTCACTGCTGTTGAAGGTCTCCTCCATTTCCGGCTCGGTATATCTCTTTGTGGTGACATTGAACTGGTTGCTCTTGTTTGTAAGCTGGGTTATCCTCTGGAGATATATAGGCATAAAATCGTCGATAACAGCGGTCATTTCAAGGCTTCTGAGATATTCTGTATAATCGCCGAAGCTTGCCTGCTGAGCGGCTCTTTCGGCATTCGCCTTATACATTTCATTGCGCCTGAGGTCGTCTGCGCTGAAATTCGTCACCTCGAAATAGCCGTTCCTGTCCAGGTCGATGATATAATTCTCAACTCCGTCCATTTCGGGAACCGCACAGCCTGCGACCTGAGCGCGCACTATCTCGCGCTCAGCCGGGTTGTCGTCCGCAAAGACTATGGAATCCGGCAGAATATTCAGCTCATTTGCAGTTTCTATGATATTTCTGTCCTTGTTTTCCCAGTTTGCCTTGATAATGATAAAGTCATCCGGCTTAAGCGCGCCCTCCGGGTGTTCAAGGCCGGCAATGGCATTCTCATGGTCATTCTTTGAGCAAACTGTCAGCAGGATTCCGAGTGATTTCAGCGATTTTACATAGCTCTGGAATTCATAATAGCTCTGCGAAACACCTGTTTCCTGACCTATCTGTATGCCGTCAACGCCGTCGTCGCCTACAACGCCTCCCCAGAGGGTGTTGTCAAGATCCAGCGCCAGCGCCTTTTTATTCTTGCCGAAAACTGATTTTACAATATTTGCAAGGTTAAAGGAAAACTCCGGAATAGCGTCAGGACACATTGCATACTTGTACATATTCCAGTATGAAGGGTCACTCCAGCGACGAAGACCGAAGGACGCAGCCATGAAGTTTATGTCGTTTACGAAAAAGCCCTCATGTGAGGACGCATATTCATATATCCTTTCATTCAGACGGGAAACATAATTCGTTTTGCCGCGCCTGTCCCAGCAGTCACGGTTGCCCATCAGTCTGTAAAATGGCAGCTCGAAATTGTTCTGTATTATCGGGCAGTGGTGAGTATTCTGTATGCTTTCCCACATGGAAGTGAATTTCTGCATCTCGGCATCAAGCAGCTTATCGATCTCTTCATTGCTGTCCGCTGTAGTTGGATAGGAGATCAGGTTTCGGCTCGTAGTGTGGATAAATACCAGATCGGGCTTGAAATCAATAAGCTCCTGCGGCGGAAACATTGCGTCCTGCCAGTACTGAGCATATTCGGACTGATAGAACTCTGCCTCGATCCCGTTATTAAGCAGGAAGAGGTCGAGATAAACGACTATATCGTTCGTGGTAGAGCCGCCGAGAACAGCTATCTTCTTTTTAAGCCTGCTGCTTCCGTCAGCAAGAAGAGTCCTTTTCAGAGACTTACGTTTTTTCATCACATATTCCGCATCAAACGGATATTCAAGCTCTTTCAAATCCTTCACTCCTGTTTTCAATATTATACAAATGGGGCTGTGAAACAATTTACAGCCCTTCTGCCAATTATCGTGCGCCCTCCGGAAATGCCTTGGGTACACTTGTTTGTATTGTTTTTATTCAGAGGTGCCAGGCGATTTGCAACCGGCACCTCTGAATAGACAAATTCTAACTGCCCTTGAGATATTTGTCATCACAAGCAAGTCTGTATATCTCAAAGATACTGAATCATCGGCTGCTTACGGCGCAGCGTCAACTATCGTCTGTCCCTTGTTCTGCGTTCTGAGAGTTTCAAGATTATCCGCATTTCCGCCGACAGCCGAATATACGACCATTGCAAACAAGAGGTCGTTGACCTTGTTCTGCTGGACAAAATCTATAAGATTCGGCTGGAAATATCTCATATCGGCAACATATATCTCTTCATACGCGCCGAACAGGTAGCCGGGTATAGCATTGCCGTAGCTGTCCTTTACTATCATCAGACGCTTGCCGTTTTTGACGTTGGTCTTTACCTTGACTATCTGCTCGTCGCCGCCCATAAATACAAGATATGCGCTGCTCGGGTCTCCGACGCCGTTGAAGAAATTGCCGTCGCCTTCATAATTAAAGGCAGTGTCGTAATAATATGCCCTCGTACTGTCTACGTTGTCAGGCTTGTAGTATGTAAATACCTCCGGGTCATTCTTGATATTCGCGTCCCCGGTGAATGCATACATCGTTCCGACAAAATCCGGAATCTCTTCCTTTTTGTATGTTGAAAGATCCTTGAAATCCACCTTGGCAGCTGATGCAAAGGTCTGAGCCGCATAATAAGCGCCGAGAGGCGTCCAGTGATGGTCGGTTCTGAGGTAGATATCCTCTGTTACATGCTGACCGAGAGGAGTATCTATATCAACGGAGATAATGCCGTCATCAAGACGTGAAGCGATGCTGTCGAAGCATTCCTTCTGGCTTGCCGTATACTCGGAATAGCTTGTCGGGGTATAATATTCACTCGCAAGCGGAGCTATCATCGAATATACCTGAACCTTACCGCCCAGATCCTTATTTATATTGTTAAGGGCATTTACATAAGCGTTGCCCGTACCGCCGCCGAAAAGCTCAAGCGCACGGTAATGGCCTTCCTCTTTTACAACTATGATGCCGTTTTCAACGGTGTATTCACCGTCGAAGGTCTGGACCTCTCCCGAAGAGGACTCCGTCTGGCTTGCCGCCTCGCTGGCAGTCTCACTTTCCTGGGGCTTACCAGGATCTGCTGCATTTGCGGAGGTCTGCTGCTCCGGCTTTGATGCCTCCGAAGGCTTTGAGCTTTCGTCCTTGTCCTTATTTACGACTGCGATAGGCTTTCCTACTACCTTGACTTCTTCCTCGGTATGTATGCCGAAAAGACCCTTGAAATTATAGCCCGCAGTCTTGAAATCGTCACGGAAAGGAACGGTATCGTCATAATAGGTCGCTATATCAGCCGTGAATTTACCTGAGAAATAATCCTCAAAGGAAAACTCAGGGAAGGTAGCAAGCTTTCTCTTTTCGATATTTGATACTGTCGAACGGGGAAAGACAAACAAGAAAAGAGAGATCCCGAAGAAAACGGGGATCATCACCATAAGTGAAATGACCGCAAAGCCATGCTCCACGTTTTTTCTTTTCATATGGTTGAAATCCTTCTTGACATGCTTTCCCCTGACAGCTTGTTTCTGCTGAGGTTTCTTTTCGTTATCTTCCATAATGTCTCCTTTTTAAAAACGGAAATACAGGAACGGGTTATTCGTATTATCAACAAGAAGTATGCTGGAAATAATAAGCAAAGCGCAGCATATTACGGTCGCTCCCACCTTGCCGACAGCATAGACTGTATTGTTGCCCCACTCGAAGAAGAAATGCTTCAGCTTCGGGACTATCGGCATTGAAACAGCTATGGCAAAGATTATCAGCCAGATGTTATTGAGCAGAGAATTCCAGATGAGTATATCGCCGAAGGCATTGCCGTTTGTAAGCATGCTTATTCCGCTGATATTGAGGAAGAAATGACCGAGCTGACCGAAATCCGTAAAGTAGAATATGCCGAAGCCGATTATGATTATTATCTTGCTGTAAATATGGGTCAGAACGATATTCCACTTTTTCATCCGCTTTTTGCCGATGAGTGTTTCGATAAATATGAACACGCCGAAATAAAGTCCCCAGATTATGAAATTCCAGGAAGCTCCGTGCCACATGCCTGTGCAGAACCATACAAGGAACAGATTGAGGTATTTTCTCGGTCTGCCGAATATCGGCATATAGAAAAGATAATCGCGGAAGAAGGAGCTGAGCGATATATGCCACCTCTGCCAGAATTCGCTTATGCTTTTGCAGATAAATGGATAGTTGAAGTTTTCGTTGAAATGGAAGCCGAACATCCTTCCGAGTCCGATCGCGATATCCGAATAACCGGAAAAATCGAAATATACATAAAGGGAATAAAGAATAACGGTGTACCATGTTCCGAGGAAGGAAAGATTTGAAATATCGCTTCCGAAGAACTGGTCTACTACTGCATAAAGATTGTTGGCGATTATGACCTTTTTTGAAACGCCGATTATCGCTCTCATAGCGCCCTCACTTATATCAAGGGCGGTTATCTTTCTGTTGTCAATCTCATTCTCAATAACGCTGTAGCGGACGATAGGACCGGCAACGAGCTGTGGGAACAGCGAAAGATACAAAAGGAATTTGTGAAACTTTTTCTGCGGCTCAACAGTCTCCCAATAGCAGTCCATTATGTAAGATATTGCCTGGAAGGTAAAGAAGCTTATGCCTATCGGCATAACTATCTGCGGCACGGGTATCCCGATATGCAGCAGGGCGTTGATGTTTTCCACAATAAAGCCGCTGTACTTGAAAATTATAAGCAGCAGCAGGTCAATACCGATGGCAGCTCCGACAAAGACCTTGCCGAGTGTTTTTTCCCGGTATTTCCCTATACCGAGGGCACACAGCCAGTTGAGAAGGGCGCTGAACACCAGCATCACGACCCATACAGGCTCGCCCCATGCATAGAAAACAAGGGAAGCGATTATAAGTACTACATTTTTCTGCGGAAGTGTTCTGCACACATAATATGCGACAAAAACAACGGCGAGAAAAAGGTATAGAAAATATAGTGATGAAAAAACCATTACACTCTCTCCAAAATCCTGATTTCCTGAAAAAACGCTACCTTAATATTTTACTTCATAATAAGCACGATATCAAGCAAAATCCTGCTAAATATGATTACAATTCTGTAGCTAATATAGCTAATAGCTTATAGTTTTTAGCACTAATGGCTAACAGCTAACGGCTATCAGCTATTAGCTATCAGCTTATTATATACTCTTTCACAGCAGTTCTTATCGCTGAAGGCAAATGTATTGTTAATGCGCTCAAGGTATTTCTCCTTCGGCTTGCAGTCATTTTCCATATATCCGATAAGTGTGTTTATGGTAGACTCAAGGTCATATTCACATTCGCCGAAGCCGTCGCGTTCATAGTCGAAATATCCGGCTGTGTAGCTGTGTTCGCCGCTGAAGAAAGCTTCCTTGTCAAAATGAGCATAAACAATGGGCTTTCTGAGATACGCGAAATCAAACGCAACGGATGAATAGTCAGTCAGCATAAGGTCTGTTTCGGCAAATATCTCACGGTAGGTCTTGTCTGTCTCAAAGAACAGCACATCCGGGTGCTTGTCGAACCTGTCAAGATAAGGCTCGATATTCGGATGGGGCTTGTAGCATATAGTATAGCCGTATTTCTTTGCGGCTGATATAAGCCTTTCATCATTCAGCAGGGAATTGTAGAAGCGGAAGTATTCACTGTCCTTGAAATCGTCCCTGAGTATCCAGATGCCTGTTACAGGGTCAGGCTTTGTCATAAGAGATTTACGCCATGTCGGCATAATGGTTATATATTTCTTTTCGTCGTGATAAAGCAGGTCGTTTCTCGGCATACCGGTAAGCCATACTCTGTCGGGGGTGTAGAAATAATTATAATCGAATACGGACTGATATTCCTGATTTGTGGTCACGATAAAGCCGTACATATTCCTGTTGTAAAGGTTGAGCCATACGGAGATATCGTCCTTTGTAACGCCATGCTGGAGAAATACGAAGCGCATCTTGCACAGCATGTCACGGTAATATATATTGCCGCCGAGAAGCGGATTAACAACAGGGTTATTGCCCTGAGAGGAAATAACATATGAGGAAAGCAGATGATATATCTTGTGCTTTTTGGAATTGGTGGAGATGGTCTTGCCTATCTTCGCCATTCTTTTGCCCTCTTCGCAGTTTTTGTCTATTACGAAATAAGGCTTTATCTTTTTGTTTTTGACAGTCTGGAGATACTTGAACAGAGCTTCGCCGTTGTCGTCGCCCCTGTTCACACGGTCGGATATCAGCCATATCTCCTTGTGCATAAAGGGCTTAATAAAGGCGCATACCATACGCGCAAGATATGCATGCTTTGCATAATCATCCTTTTTCTTTGAAAGTGTGTTCAGATATCTCAACTCGCATTTGAATTTATCGAATTTTGAAGCCCTGCGAATGCATATGGCGCTGTTTGTTTTATCGTAAGTCATAATGCGGCCGTCGTTATAGTAGTAGCAGTCCGGAACAGTAGAGCAAAGCGGAGAGAATTTTCCGAAGCGCAGACCCTTGCGCTTTACCGTATCGCCGTTATTTACGCTGAACAGCTCGATCGAGCAGCTTGAAAGCTTTGAAAGGTCGACCTCAAATCTGAACGAAATGCCCGGGTAAATATTCTCACCCCAGATATCAGTGCCGAAATAATGTCCGATATCCTCGGCTTTTATCTTTGTTTCGCCGTTTACAAGGGCAAAAACAGAGAATTCGCTTTCATCACAGCCGACGTACTTCACTCTTCCGTAAATCACGGCCTTATCCTTTGAAAGCTCAACAAATTCGATGCTTGTGGGATTTTCTGCCATATCGCAGAGTCTTGTATTGTGATAATACATACGCTTGCCGTTATTGACTGTGATCGTGCGGCTCTCGTCGTTGTATTTCAGCCTGAATATCATATTCTTATGCGCCAGCAGCAAGCCGCAGTTGCCGATAACATTATCGTCGATATCCTGCATCCATCCGGCAAGTGCTTTTTTATATTCCTCAACGCTGTAGCATGCAGCAAATATGCCCTCAGCGCCCGGAGCGGTAAGCGTCCAGCGCAGATACATCATGATATTGAACTGCACAAACAGCGGTACATAGCCGTATTTTTTCTTACATTCGTCAAGATGTCCTATGACGAAAATATCAAAGAACTGCCTGAGCTGAGCTTCATTGTGGCGGAAGTCCTCATAAAAGCTGAATGCAGGAGCTGCCGCAAAATAAGGGGTAACAGACGCCGCAGGGTCACGCATTATCGTAAGATACTGCGAATCCATAGCCTGATGCAGCATGATATCTCCCTCAGATACCTGGTCGTTGTCTATCCTGTCGTCAGGATCGCAAAGGGCGGATGTCAGGAAGAAACAGTTGGAAAGAAAAATAAAAGGAACGGTATACTTTTCGTTCAGGTCACATACAGAAGGCTTGCCCTTGAAGCAGCGGTCTATCTCCTGAGCGCCGACATTGTCCTTCGCTGCATTGCACATAAGCGCAGCGAATCTGCTGCCGTTTTCGGTCAGGTAAGCCTTTGCAAATTCAAGAGCCGTGGGGCTGTATACAGCGCCGCACTGCATAAAGGCAGTGTACTCACCGTTTACCTTTTTAACAGCCGCCTTATAAGCCTTTGAACGAGTATCGTATTTCTTATCGAGCATAAGCGCATACTGAACGTCACCGAGGTCTGTACATTCATAGCTGCTGCTTTTTGCAAGAATGACCTGTACCCTGCCCTCTTTGAAGGGTGAAGATTCTGTTATGCTTTTAAGCGTCAGGTTGGCGCTTTCGTTATCAATATATACTATGATACTGAAAAAAGGGTGATTTGAACTCATTTTTACATTCCTTTCTCTGATACTGAAGCCGGATCATCAGGTTCCGGCATTATCAAGCACCGGCAGCAGCCTTTTCCGCTATCTTCTTATCAACGAATGACACAAGCTTATAAAAGCCAAGGTATTTTTTAAGAAGCTCAAGAACAACGGATATCGCAAGGGATATCAGCAGCACCGCAAGCGTGATGAGTGCAAAATGTCTGAACGAATATACAAAATCGGCAAGTATATAAAGCCGCACGAACGTATGCAGCAGGAAGATATTCATAGAGTGCTTGCCTACAAAGGCAAGTACCTGCCGCAGAACCGGTATGCCCGTTATAAATTCGTAGCAGTAATACACAACATAGGCAGGTATTATATTATCTGTCAGCTCGTAAGCCATTCCGGATCGCCCCTGCTTATGCAGATATACCCTTGCAAAATAAAGCCCGACAAGCAGCGCCGTCAGAACAGCGAATTTTATAAACTTGCTCAGTACCTTATTTTTGGTTATCATAAAGCCCTTGGCTCTTGCAAGCAGGTCATATTCTGCGCAGACAACGCCCAGCACCGCCGCGAAGAACCAGCGTGATATATTTGCCTTTGCATCCGGCTCCATCTGAACACCGAAGCTTATTATACGCGGTATGAATATCACAAGCAGCAGCGGCAGAGCCGTGCCGTAGCGCTTCATAAGCCTTGCGGCAAACGGTATCACAAGTATTATAAACAGCGCCAGAGTCATGTACCACCAGGTGCCGTTGAGCGTCGGTGTTCCGAAAAGATAGGCAAGTCCGCTGATATCTACGGCCATATCGAAAATGCCGCGGGCAATACCCTTTGAAAAATACAGGCTTATCGGCCGTCCGTCGTAAATGAGGTTAATAACGAAGCCAAGGATATATATCAGCCAGAACCCAGCCATAAGCTTGAAGGTACGGCGCAGGAAATAATCCTTATACTGAGGGCGTGAGAGCTTATAGTCCGGTGAATACTTTTTCAGAGACAGCGCAAGCCCGTAGCCCGATAGAAATACATACATCCCCACGCATATTTTCATAAAGCTGCTGAGGGTAACGATAAAAGACTGTGGAAACGGTGTGAAAGCAACGATATAGTTTTCAAACCTGTCTGCCGAAAGAAAATTATGATGCTGTATCATCAGGATTATCGCTATTCCCTTTACGGCAAGCGTATCTGTTTTATCAAACTTCAAGGGCAGGGTCGCCTCCTTTTTCAAAAACCGAACGCTCAGGAAGTATCTTTTCAAAGCAGGAATTTATAACAGCCTTTTTGCCCTCGAAATCTGTAGTGCGGCTGTTGTCGTTTATACAGATAAGAGACATTCGCTGTGAGGTGATAACGTCGCAGATAGTCCTGAAGTTATCCTCCTTGACGTGATATACCTCTCCGAATTTTGGCGAGCGCGTTTCATACTGCCCCTTGCACATCTGCCAGTATTTCATGAGCCACTGGTTGACATTTGTCTGAGTGCGGAATTTATCCCTGCAGGTACTGTCGAGGACCTCCGGGTACTTTTCCCACACCTCTTCAAAGGTGGATTTAAGGAAGGATGAGGGCAGATGGTCGTAATGGAAGCCGGGGAACCAGTCCCAGTTTGAAAGCATTGCTGTCTTTACGTTTATGCGAAAGCCGTTTTTCAGGCTGAACCATTTTTTGAAGTCCCTTTTCCTGATAGCCTTTGAATTCGGGAATTCGGTATTGATGACCTCCATATTTGAGCCGTTGAAATGCCCTGCGCTGTCCTTGCCGAAATATATGCAGTTCAGTCCGAACGTAACGCACGGCAGACCGCCCTTGAAAAAATCCTCAGGCTTCACCGGACGCAGAATGAAGGTATCGTCGTTGAAATATACAAAATGCTCCGAAAGCCCTTCTATGCGGTGCATATTAAGCTCTATGGTATGTGATGAAAACGTGGGAAGATACTTTTCCGGTATATAGTCTTTGTGATCGACTATGTTAAGTCTCGGATCTGAGGTATCGAGCCACGGGGGCAGATGTCCCCAGGTGATAAAATGAATACGGTTGACCCAGGGTGCGAATTTTTCAACTCCGCGGAACCAATACTGAAGGTTATCCCAGTCGCGATAGCGCACCGGAGTATCGCTCTGCGGCATTCCGGACGGGTCATATTGTGATTTTTCCTTCTGCCACTCAGGATCATTTCCGTCTACCCACGGAATAACGAAATCTATTTTCTCCACCGGTTCACATCCCTTTTTGCGTCCTTCTTTACATCTGTATTCAATACAGATGTAAAGAAGGACGCAATTAATAATTAATAATGAATAATCAATAATTGCGGTTCGCTTTGGAAAAGCCAAAGCGGAATATAGCGACTACAAGCTCATTATTGCTTCAAAATTCCTGCGGCAGTTTTCCGTATCGCAAAGGTCAAAAAACTCGTCGTGTCTGCGGCTGTATTCAGCACCCTGGACAAAGCCGCCCTTCGCCGCAGCTTCAAGGCAGTCCAGAACATCGTTTTCGCTGTCGAAAACAGGGCCGAAGCCGTCTGTTTTATAATCAAAATAGCCCTCCGGGTACTGACCGCGGCGGAAATCCTCATAATCGAACTGATAGTAAACGAGCGGCTTATCCATATAGGCAAAATCCATTGCCACGCTTGAATAGTCGGTTATCAGAAATGCGGAGCTTTTAAGGAGCTTCTGAACGTCGTACTGCGGAAAGCCTGCAATAGTTATGCTGCTGTCGGTTATATCAAAGCTGCCGAGATACTTCTGCATATCCCTGTGGGGATAGAATATCAGGTGCAGGTCGTTTTCGCAAAGTATATTTCTCAGCCTTTCGCTGCCGAGGAATGAATTCCACGCCTTGAAATATGCTGTGTTTTCAAAATTGCGGACATCCTCTATTTCAAAGGAAGCAGATGTGGGGTCGGCTATCCAGCTTCGCCATGTGGGCATCAGCAGCACCTGCCGGGGAACCGTTTCATAGTCGTGAAGATTATCGAAGCGGCACAGGCCAAGCTCCCTTACAGCCCCTTCGGGATAGCCGAATTTAGAGCTTATAAATTCCTGCTCGCGCCTTGTGCTCGTTACGAACATCTTCATTTTTGTATTTTTATAATGCAGCCAGGGCATATCATCTTTGATTATGCCGTGCTGAAGGAATATCCTTTTGTTTCGGAGCAGACCCTTTGTTTCAAGCACATTTGTAACAGCCGCATTGGGCTTGCCGCCCTTCTGTGAGCTGATATTGTACTTTGCCGCAAGATACAGCACCCAATGGCGAAAGCTGCCGTAATTTACGGTCTTTCCGACTTTAAGCACCTTTTCCCTGTCCGGTGATCTTTTGCCGATAGCATAAACTGCGTCTATTTCGGGGTGCTCTTTACAGATATATTTAAAAAGCTGCCAGCCGTTGTCACGGGCCTCGTTTTTGTTGTCGCACAGAAGCCACAGCTCACGGCGGAAAAACCTGTATACAAGAGCGACCGGAGCCGCGGCAAGAAAAAGGAAAACATGCCCAGCGTCTGCAGGACGCGCACGCTGAAGCTTCTGAAAAAACGTTTCTTCCACCGGCCGACCCTCCTTTCAGCTGCGGCGCCGGATCAGAGAACGTCCGGCATCTCCTTGCGGAGCCTGTTGTAATTATATATCCCGAATACTGCAACAAGGAAAAACTCTATAAAGAATATCCCTACCTCCCAAAGAGGATGGAAGGAGCCTTCAAAGAACCATTCGTGAGTAATGAGAGCCTTGCGGTAGCCGTTTGCAAAGAATGTGATCGGATTTGCTAAAAGCACCCATTTAAGCAGGTCGCTGTCGAGAGTGTATGAATTATAGGTTATGCCGGAAAGCCAGAACAGGCCGGACATCACAGTTGTGATCAGGTTGGAGAAATCCTTGCTGAAGGCGCTCATCGGAGCTATGGACCAGAGAAGCGTCAGATAGAAAAAGAACATCAGCGGCGCATAGACAAGCACCTGAAGTGCGTGCCATGTAGGCATAACGCCGGATATCGTAAGATAAAGGAAGCTGAGTGAAAACAGAAAAATGTGTATATAGAATTTTGAAATGGTGGTGTAGGTCATAATAACAGACACCGGGAATGAAACCTTCGTTACAAACTGCCTGTTGTCCCTTATGGATTTTGAGCCGCGGTTGATGGTATCGCTCATAAAGAACCATGGAACGAAGCCTATCATCAGGAAGGTAAAAAACGGAACGCCCATTTCAAGCCTGTCGCCGTTCCTGATACCTATGGTAAATGCAAACCAGTAAACAAAAAGCTGGAATGTCGGTTTGACGACAGCCCAGAGAGGACCAAGTGCCGCGCCCTTATAGGTCTTTATAAGATCCTGCTTTGCAAGCATAAAGGTCTGCTTTCCGAAGCCCTTGTGCTCCGATGGTATACGGGTGATACATTCCGCGATCCGCGCCGCCAGACCCGGCTTTGAAACCGCTGTTTCAGACATTACTTCCGCCATCAGTCTTTACCTCCGCTTTTTTCTGTATTATCAATAACTTTCTTTTTTACCTCTTCGATCTCCTTCTGAGCCTTGCCGGTCAGACCGTGCTTCCAAAGCGGAAGCTGCACAAGTCCGGCAATAGTTCCGCAGCCGTAGGCAATATGCAGCACCGGAAAAACCACCGGCAGAAGAAGATACCATGCGCTTATTTTGCTGCCTGTAAGCAACGCTGCGCCGGACATAAGCAGATCGGCAAGCGTGTAGGACGCACATACCGCCGCAAGCCCCAGCCACAGCATAGGCATAGAGAATAAGGAACCGGCGATCCCGGCTGCAAAGCAAAGCATAAGCGCCGACACAAAACAAAACGGAACAAAATGAAAAACAGATATACAGCCCGGACAAACGCCGAGAGTAAGACCTATCCACCTGCCGTTGCCGTATTTCTGCGAGACCATTTTCCTAAGAGTCGGTCTTATATTCTGATATGAGATTATATCATCGCTGCAGCAGATCCTGAAGCCGTTCTGCCTTATCCTGTAATGCAGCTCGTTATCCTCAGTTCTGCCGAGATCGGTGTTGAAGCCTCCGACCTTTGCAAACACTTCCCTGCGGTAAGCGCCGTGAAAAATTGAATCAACATATCTTTTGCCCTCAGCTTTTCGTCTGTATCCGGCTATGGATGAGCCGAACATAGAGCTTTCAGCCGCAAGCAGCATTTCTCTGTATGGGGTCGGATCCTCGATATTGCTTGGTCTTGCGCCGCCGCATACATATTCGCCCGAAGCTATAAGTGCCTCGTTCTTTTCCGTAAAATCGGCAGGGACAGATGCGTGTGCGTCAATGCGGATGATCACATCTCCCTTTGCTGAGGATATGGCCACATTCCATCCGGCAGCCTGCGAGCGTGCGGGGTTATCAAGCACCCTTATTGACATATATTCAGCGCCGTGCTCATCAGCAAAGGACTCAAACAGTTCTTTTGTGCGGTCGTCCGAAGCGCTGTCCACAAAAACAAGCTCTGTCTGATTTTTCGGAAATGTCTGCGCTGAGATATCAGCAAGCAGTCCGGGCAGAGCCGACTGCTCATTATATGCTATTACGCAAAGTGAAACCGTCATATAAAAACAGCCCCGTAAGAGTATATTTATTCCGTTATATTATAATTTTTTATCAATGCTTTGTCAATCAGTTGCCGATAAATTCGGAATGATAACAAAGCAAACGTGATAAATGAAAAAAATATTAGTTATATTTTCATTTATCACGTTTTTTCACATCGGATGCGCCTTGCTGCTCCGTGCTCCCGAGGGAAGTGCCCTTGCGGTACGCCTGCCCTGCGGCGCACTTAGATATATTGTTTTTTCAGAGGGAACTGTCGCATTAACGCCCCCATCCTCCCGACCGTGCCTTTCGGCGCGGCCGGGCTATTAAAGATTTGTTTTTTCAGGGGGGGCATGAAGGACTTATCATTTTGCAGCTATTAGCAGCTATTAAAATATTGAATTTGCTTTGAAAATGTGATATGATTTACATACAAAAGTCGAGAGGAGGATGACTGCTGTGAATGAAAATGAACAAAACGAGCTTGCTGCAAAGCTGTACAGCTGCATAGAAGAGCTTCTTCCGCAGGTAGGGATAAAGCACTTTGCCGGAGATGAGGAAGGTCTGAGATTCCGCTACAATGTCACCGGAGATGATATCCCGATGAGCTTCATCCTTCGTATCGTTCCGGATGCAGGCATTATTTCTTTGCTGTCGCCCTTTCCCTTCAATATCAAGGAAAACAGTCTTGTTCCTGTTTCAGTTGCGCTCGCCGCTTCGAACAACAGTATCCTTAACGGATCGTTTGACCTCGACCTGAAGGACGGATCTGTGTATTTCCGAATCAGCAACTGCTACGGCGAAGACCTTATTGACGCAGACACTCTGGGATATCTTGTTTCCGTTGCAAGCAATACGGTTGACAGATATAACGACAGGATACTGGCGCTCAACAAGAACATCATTTCGCTGGATGATTATCTTGAATGGATAGACAGTATGAACAACGGGCAGTGAGAAAAAACGAAAACATACATTTGCATCTGTACGATTGTCCGCCCGAATGAAGTGTCCCCCCCAGTGCGCCTGCCTTGCGGCGCACTTTTGTTATAGTGTTTTTTCAGGGGTGCCAGGCGCAAAGCGCCTGGCACCCCTGAAAAAACAAATTTTTAATAACCCGAATAGGTACAATATTGACAAAAAAACATATTTTTTTGAAGAATATTGAACAAAATACATCTATTTATAGAGAAACATGCTTGTATTTGAAAAAGAATTGTGCTAAAATGTATATGTTTGATTTTCATTTTGCGATTTTTTGTCTGTTTTGCCTACGCACACCAGAGATCTGCAGGATGTTATATCAGTATTACGGGAAGCTTTGCTTCCAAAAGCATTAAGGTAGGATGTAAAATGAATTCAAAAACGCTTCTTTACATTGTAAAAAGAATACTTCTTGCCGTGTTTACCGTCTGGGTAGTTATTACAGTTACGTTTTTTGTAATGCATTCCGTTCCCGGCGGTCCCTTCGTGGGCGAAAAGGCAACGACCCCGGCAGTTCAGGCTGCCATGGAGGCAAAATACGGTCTTGATAAGCCGCTGTATGAACAGTATTTCACCTATCTCGGCGATATCGTAACAAAATTCGATTTCGGTCCGTCCCTCAAGCAGAGAGGCAGAATGGTTATCGACATCATAATGGACGGTATGAAGACCTCTATGATGCTCGGCCTTATAGCTGCAGCTGTTTCGACATTAGTCGGTATCGTTCTCGGCGCTGTTGCAGCGCTCAGAAGAAACAAGCTTATCGACAGAGTAATAATGGTGCTCACCACAGCATTCGTTTCGATGCCATCGTTCATAATGGGTGCGCTGCTGTTGGCGCTGTTCGCGGTTCAGCTAAAGCTCGTTCCTGCAAACGGCTCCACTCCTGCAGGCCTTATCCTGCCCATAATAACCCTTGCACTTTATCCTATGGCTTATATTACCCGTCTCACCCGCTCCTCAATGCTGGATGTTCTGGGTCAGGATTATATCCGAACCGCAAAGGCTAAGGGCGTTTCCGGACCGCGCATAATATTCGGTCATGCCCTCAAGAATTCACTTATACCCGTCCTTACATATCTCGGCCCGATGCTTGCCTATATCGTTACAGGCTCACTTGTTGTTGAGCAGATATTTGCCGTTCCGGGAATCGGACGTGCCTTCGTAAGCAGCATCACGAACCGCGACTATCCCATGATAATGGGTACGACGATCATCCTTGCAGTTCTGATCGTTGTAATGAATCTCGTCACCGATATTCTCTACAAGATCGTTGATCCGAGAATCACATTGGAATAAGGAGGACGAACAAGTGGAGACCCAGAAGAAAAAGAGACTTACCTGCCACGTCGATCTTGACGCATTCATCCCTGCGACCGACGCGGAAAAGGAGTATATGGTTCAGATGCGCCCGTCCACAACATTTTTCAAGGACGGCGTAAAGCGCCTCTATAAAAACAAGATAGCATTCATAAGCTTTATCGTGATCGTGCTGATAGCGCTCGGAAGTATAGTCATTCCGATATTCTGGCCGTATTCATATGAAGACCAGCTCGGAGTTCAGCCCGGAAAGCCTGTTGATTCCTCATACAAGAATCTCCTTCCGTTTGAGTACGGAAAAACAGAGCAGGCTAAGATCGAAAGCGGAGAGACTGTGTTTCCGCATGTATTCGGAACAGACTCCGCAGGACGCGACTACTTCATCCGTGTTATCTACGGAACAAGAGTTTCTCTTGCAGTAGGCTTTTTCGCATCGATAATAGTACTTCTCATAGGTACTGTAGTCGGCTCCGTGTCGGGCTATTTCGGCGGCAAGGTCGATATGATAATAATGCGCATAGTGGATATCATCTATTCGCTGCCCGATATGCTGATGGTCATACTTCTTGCCACGGTGCTGAAGCTCACGCTCAAACCCGTGATAGAAGGGACGGTCCTTGAATCAGTCGGATCAAACATCATCAGCCTTTTCATCGTTTTCGCTCTGCTCTATTGGGTAGGCATGGCACGTCTTATCAGAGGTCAGATCCTTTCCCTTCGCGAACAGGAGTATGTTCTTTCCGCACGCGCAACAGGTGCCGGCGGCTTCTGGATAATCAGGAAGCACCTCATCCCCAACTGCATAAGCGTTGTAATCATTTCTGCCGCGCTGCAGATCCCCTCGGCTATTTTTACAGAGAGCTATCTTTCCTTTCTCGGTCTCGGCGTTAACGCACCGATGCCTTCACTCGGTTCTCTTGCGGCAGACGCTCTCAACGGTCTTACGACCTATCCGTACAGACTTATTATCCCGGCGATCGTCATTTCGCTCATCGTGCTCAGCCTCAACCTCTTCGGCGACGGCCTGCGCGACGCATTTGACCCGAAGCTCAATGCGTGACGGGAGGTACGAAAATGGCACTACTTGAAGTTAAAAACCTGAAAACCTCATTTTTCACCGATGCAGGCGAGGTAAAGGCAGTCAATGACGTTTCCTTTTCCCTCGACAGCGGAAAGGTACTCGGCATAGTGGGAGAATCCGGCTCCGGAAAATCCGTTACCGCTTATTCCATAATGCAGATACTTGCCGGAACAGGCAAGATAGTCGGCGGTTCCATCAAATTCGACGGTCAGGAGCTTGTCGGCGCCGGTGAAAAGGTCATGAAAAACATAAGGGGCAATAAGATCTCCATTATTTTCCAGGATCCTATGACCTCACTTAATCCAACATATACAATAGGCCGTCAGCTTATGGAGGCAATACTCCTTCACACGAACAGAAACCGCAAGCAGGCTTATGAGCGCGCAGTGGAGATGCTCCGCCTTGTTAATGTCAACGAGCCTAAGAAGCGTATGAAGCAATATCCCTATGAGTTTTCCGGCGGCATGCGTCAGCGCGTTATGATCGCTATGGCGCTTGCCTGCGAGCCTGATATCCTTATAGCAGACGAACCGACAACAGCTCTTGATGTTACGATACAGGCGCAGATACTTGAGCTTATGGGCTCCTTGCAGAAGGAGCTGGGAATGGCTATCATAATGATAACTCACGACCTCGGCGTTGTAGCCCAGATATGTGACGAGGTCATCGTTATGTATGCCGGATCGATCTGCGAACAGGGAACCGCTGATGAGATATTCTATAATCCCTGTCATGAATACACAAAGGGTCTTATGCGTTCAATTCCGACAGCGGACACGGCAGGAACAAAGCTGCAGCCGATAACCGGTACGCCTATCGACCTTCTCAATATGCCGAAGGGCTGTCCCTTTGCTCCGCGATGCGACAACGCTATGAAGGTCTGCCTTACAAAGCGCGCCGACCGCATGCAGCTCAATGACGACCATGCGGCAAGCTGCTGGATGAATGTAAAAAAAGGAATAGACAGCGGAGAAATAGAGATAGAAACGAAAGGCGGCGATGAAGATGGCAAAGAATAAGAAGCCTCATAATAAAGCTGCAAAGCCCGAAAGCAAGGCAGAAAACAAGCCGCCCGTAAAAAAATCAGATGAAGCTCAGGCTGCAAAGCCCGTAAATAAGCCGGACAGCAATACCCCGAAGCCTGAAGCAGCGCCCAAGGCAAAAAAAGCGGCTGCTTCGGTCAGAAAGCCGGAGGCATCTGATAATAACAAACCGCTTATAGAGGTACGCGACCTTAAGGAATACTTCAACATAAATGTCGGAATGTTCCGCTCCAAGCCTCTCAAGGCAGTTGACGGCGTTTCCTTTACGATCAACCGCGGCGAGACCCTCGGTCTTGTAGGAGAATCCGGCTGCGGAAAAACAACGGTAGGACGTACCCTGCTGCATCTTTACAAGCCCACCGGCGGCGAGATCATATACGACGGAAAGCCTGTAAAGACAAGAGACGACATAAAAAAATACCGCAGAAAAGCTACAATGGTATTCCAGGATCCGTATTCCTCACTCAATCCCAGAATGACAGTATCCGATATCATAGGCGAGCCGCTTGACGTTCACAAGCTCTATTCCTCAAAGGGCGACCGTATGGAACGCATACTTGAGCTTATGAGCTATGTCGGACTCAACAGCGAGCATGCGGCAAGATATGCCCACGAGTTTTCCGGCGGTCAGCGACAGAGAATAGGAATTGCCCGTTCCCTTGCCGTTAATCCGGAATTCATCGTATGCGACGAGCCTGTTTCAGCGCTTGACGTTTCCATTCAGGCTCAGGTAATAAACATGTTCGACGAGCTTCAGGAAAGGCTTGGTCTTACATACCTTTTCATAGCGCATGACCTCCTTGTTGTGCGCCATATATCAGACAGGATCGCCGTAATGTATCTCGGAAGAATGGTAGAGCTGGCTGATGCCGGGGAGATCTATGACAGACCCCTGCACCCCTATTCAAAATCACTTCTTTCCGCGGTTCCGGTGCCCGATCCGAAGATAGCAAGAGCAAATCAGCGCATAGTTCTGACGGGCGATATTCCAAGCCCGCTGAACGCCCCGAGCGGATGTCCCTTCCGCACGAGATGCAAATATGCGACGGAAAAATGTGCCGAAGCAATGCCTGAATTCAAGGAAGTATCAAAGGGACATTTCGTAGCCTGCCACAGAACAGGCGAGATCAATTAGTAATTATGGCGCAAAGCGTCATAAAATATATTTATAAGAAAGGATCTTATGAAAATGAAACTCAAAAGAGTAATGGCTTCTGCCCTCTGCGGCGCTCTGGTTTTCAGCCTTGCAGCCTGCACTGGCGGCGGAGATCAGAACAGCACGACAGCAAGCAATAGCGGCAACGGCGGCGAAAACAACGGCCCCAAGGAGATCAATGTATGTATCGCAAGCGAACCCGATACAATAGATCCTGCCCTCAACTCCTCTGTAGACGGTGCAACACTTGTTGCTCACCTCTTCTCGGGTCTTGCAAAGTGGGACAAGGATTCAAGCGGCAATCTCCAGATCGTTCCGGACGCTGCAAAAGAGCTTGTTGAAGGCGTTAAGAACGACGACGGCACAGTTACCTACACCTACACCCTCCGTGACGGCCTCAAATGGTCAGACGGCAAGGACGTTTCCGCTAAGGACTTTGAATTTGCTTGGCAGCGCGCAGCTTCCGTTGCACTTGCAGCTGACTACGGCTACATGTTCGAGGTAGTTGACGGTTATGACAAGGTATGGGATGTTGACGACGAGGGCAATGCAAAGAACCCCGACGCTAAACTCAATGTTGAAGCAACAGACGACAAGACCCTCAAGGTAACACTTGCAAACGCTGTTTCATACTGGAACGAGCTTCTTGCTTTCCCGGCATACTTCCCGGTAAGAGAAGATGTAGTAAGCAATGAATCATGGGCTACAGACCCCAAGACCTATGTCTGCAACGGTATGTACAAGCTTGCTTCATGGGAGCACAACAGCCTTATCACACTTGAAAAGAACGCAGATCATCCGGATGCCGACAAGGTAACAATGGATAAGATCAACTTCTATCTCTCTGATGATGCCAACAACATGCTCTCCAACTTCAAGAACGGCGAATGGCTCCTTATTGACGACATTCCCACAAACGAGATCGCAACACTCAAATCCGAATATCCGGATGAGTTCTTCAACGTTGGTCAGATCGGCACATACTATGTATGCTGGAACATAAACGAGCAGATCCTTCCTGAAGGCAGCGCACTTACAGGCGTTGAAGCCGAGAAGGCAAAGGCTGAGATCAGAAATGCTGTTTCTCTCCTTCTTGACAGAAACTACATCGTAAACGACATTGCTCAGGGCGGTCAGCTTCCGGCTTCCTCCTTCGTTGCAATGGGTCTTACAGATGCAGACGGCAGCCAGTTCTACAAGAACTGCGGCGTAAGCAAGGACTATGACGGTTACTTCAATACCTCTGCAGACGCTCTCGAGGCTAACTACAACTCCGCTATCGAGACACTCAAGAAGTACTACAACTACGATGAATCCTCCAAGAAGTTCACAAACTTCCCGACAATGACATACCTCTACAACACAAGCGAGGGTCACAAGGCTATCGGTGAATACATCCAGAGCGCACTTGCTAACGTTGGTATCACAATGAACCTTGAGAATCAGGAATGGGCAACCTTCCTTAACACACGTAAGCAGGGCGATTACTCCATCGCTCGTAACGGCTGGCTTGCTGACTACAACGACCCGATCAGCTTCATCGATATGTGGACAACTGCTTCAGGCAACAACGATGTACAGTACGGCAAGGGCGACCACGCTGCATTAAAGGGCTACACACTTGACCTCACAAGCTTCGGATATGACATCAAGGTCGAAGACGGCACATGGGCAGACACCTATGATGTTCTCATCGCGACCATCAAGGGCTGCACAGACAAAGACAAGCGCTACGGCATGATGCACAAGGCTGAAGATATGCTTATGGAAAGCGGCTGCATCACACCTATCTACTACTACACAGACCTTTACATGCTCAGCAAGAAGGTCAACGGATTCTTCTCCAATCCTCTTGGCTACAAGTACTTCATGTACTGCACGATCTCTGAGTAATTTCAGGAATCTCCCTCCCCGGCT
>CADCPT010000014.1 GCA_902803385.1 uncultured Ruminococcus sp. | reverse complement strand
TGCGCTGTTTGCACTCTGTGCAGGCTAGTGTAATTTTTACTCTCATGACGGCACCTCCCGGTATTTCGGAATAATTTAGCCTCCCTCTAAAGAGGCACAAAAAAATAAACCCCTTTTGAGGTATATCTATGATATCACAAGCAGTGGGGAATGTCAAGGAATTTTTTATAATAATTTATTGTTATAGCCTGACAGCGCTTCTGCCGCCCGACCGTGCCTCCGGCGCGACCGGGCGGCTAAAAATTTGTTTTTTCAGGGGTGCCAGGCGCGAAGCGCCCGGCACCCCTGAAAAAACACTATAAAAACGTGCGCCGCAAGGCAGGCGCACGAATGCTCTAGTATTTCTTCAGCAGCTCCGCTATCTTCCCGTATTCCTCGGTTTCCTTCTCCGTAGGAGCATACTTGTCGTCGTAGACCCTGAGCGCATACTCGTACGCTGTTTTGCCTTCATAAGCAAGATCCGGGTCTGCTCCGCTTTCGAGGATCTTTTCCACTGCATGAGAGTTCAGGGAGGATATGGCAGTAAAAAGATAATAGCAGTTCTTTTCCCTGTCGGTCTCGTAGTTCTTTTTTGCACGTTTTATTATAGCAGTAAACGGTTTTGACTTGTGCTTGCTGTTTTCAAACAGCAGATCAAAGAAATCGTCGTTTTTCTGGGAGATCGCAAGCTCCATCGGTATGCTTCCCGCCTGCCCCGGAAGATCCGGGTCTGCTCCGTATGAGAGCAGGAGCTGCACCATTCTCTTGTCTTTGCGAAGAATCGCAGCATAAAGAGGCGCTTCCCCGGCAAATTCCTCATAGTAGTCCCCTCTGCCGAAGGCATATGAGTTCGCTTCGGGGCTTACACCGCTTTCGAGAATGCTTTTTGCCTGATCGTAATTGCCGTTTACGACAGCAGCATGAAGGGAATCATTCTGATAGCCCTGTTCGCCTGCAACACCGTTCACGGCACCAATGGATATACATCCGATCAATCCCAGATTCAGCGCAAGCAGTACCGTTCCGATGCTGATGAGCACACGATGGGGCACCTTTGACGCAGACTTCGGCGGCAAAGTGACATAAGACGTTTCCTGAGTTTTTTTGTAGTACCGTATGCGTGCTATGATACCTGCGATCAGAAGCACCGCACCGACGATCGTAAAGAAAATAACAGAGGCAAAAGCCACAAATATAAATAATAGTATCACACCGCCGATAAAAGCCATATATTCATCTCCTTATCTCTATTCCGTCCTTGGCTGCATATACCAGCTTTCTGTTTTCGTATTTCAGTCTGAGTGAAAAGAACGGTTCCCCGTCGTCCATAAGGCGAAGGAATATCCTGTCGCCCTCCCATATCGGAAGGTCGTTTATAACCTTATCCTTTTCCACCCATACAAGCTCGCCTTCCGTACATTCGGTCATTTCCCCTGTAAATCCGTCTGCGGAATAAAGGAACATATATTCAAACCAGTCGCCGTCGGAAAAGGTAACGATCCCCCGCAGCTTCCAGGCTGTCAGAGAAAGGCCGCTTTCCTCCTTTACCTCGCGCAGCATACATTCTTCGGGGCTTTCGCCGTGCTCAAAATGTCCCCCTATGCCGAGCCACAGGTCGCGGCTTGGGTCGTTTTCCTTTTTTGTGCGGTGAAGCATCAGGTATTTTCCGTCTTTTTCTATGTAACACAGGGTAGTAAGCTCAGCTTCCATTTTATTCATCCGCTTCCTCATCGTCAGGCTTCTTTTCGCCTGCGGTAACAAGAGCTACAAATCGCTTAAGGGTTATGATACCCTTGTTCAGCATTATCAGCTTGTCGTTATAATCGTCTTCCGTCATATTGGTTATGGCGATCATATATTTGAAGGCTTCCATTCCTATCTCACTGCCGGCATAGCTTTCGCAAAGACGGAAGCGAAGCGCTCCCGTCTGCATATCAAGATCATAGCAGCCGTTTATGAGCCTTGTATTGACAAAGGTAAGCGCCACTGCCATATCGAGACGCCTTTCCTTCGGCACTCTATACGGCATAGGAGATACCATACGGACTATTTCCCTGTCAGGATGGACGAAAAAGCTCATATCAATGGGCATATCCTCTCCTGCAACTTCAACGTGAACGCTCAGCTCCTCATCGTCACTGTCGTATTTCAGCCCGAAGCTGTCCATAGCCTCACACACTGCTTCATAAGCACGCTCCGCGTCCTCAAGCTGAGATTTTTTTATTTCCTCGTTTTCGTCCATTCGTAATACCTCCCTTATCCGCTGTACGTTTTTTCCTTATTCCATATCTATTCCTGCTCCAGCAGGTATGCATTATCCGGGTTTATCATATCTCCGCGGAAGTAGACTCTCCAGTCAGTAACATCATTGACGGTAAATACGCCCTCGTCTCCTTCATGGAGATCGCTTACATAGTACGGCTCCTGCGTGAGAGTAGCGCGGAAAGAACCGTCCGGCTCAAAGCCCTTCAGCTCGAACCAGATATGCTCTCTGTTTTCATTGCCTTCGCCGAAGTATTTTTCGTCGGCATCAAGACCGATCTTGACTATTGCATTTCCTTCGGGCGAAAGGCCGAATTTTTTAAGATAATCAAACCTTTCCCTTGCGGCAGCCATCATGCGTTCCGTTTCGGCATTACTCAGATAATACATCGGGTTATCATCCCAAAGGCTGTTGTAGATATCGACCTTTCTGCGTTTTTCCTGCTGTTCGTCTTCCTCGCAGGTATAGAGGAATATGATGCTCGAAAAGCTGTTGTGGCTTTCCTCTCTGTCTCGCAGACAGCCAAGGTTCAGCCTGCCGTATTCCCATATACCCTGCTCCCACGGAAGAAGAGTAACAACTATGGGAGTACCGTCCGAAAGCCTGCCAACGAACATAGGCTGTGACAGATCTTCAGAGTTATCACGTGACAGCATATATCCGGCAACGACCTTCATCAGATCGTAATGTCCGCTGCAGCTTGCGGAATCGGACTGCAGTATCTCAAGCTCCGGTATGCCGCAGCGGCAAAGGCCGTGTGTATGCAGCCAGACCTCGTCACTGTTTTCATCGGAAACTGCCTGAACGCTGTAAAGTACCTCCGGTGAAGGAGGAACATCCGAAGACGCCGCCATCTTAACAAAACCCGGCGACAGTATTTTTTCGGCGCTTTCATCCAGCACGGCAGCAAGGGACGGCATCATCGCAGAGATTAGCTTCAGCTGCACAAGGTAGCATTTCTGCGCACTGCCATGAAAATCCATAGCCGTTGTAAGAGCGTATTCCGCCTCGCGCAGATGGCCAAGCTCGTTTTCGCTGAGATGCTGACCAAACATTTCGCTCGGATCGGGGCAGGAAAACTCTCCGTAGAAAAAGCGAAGCACAAATTCATCACCGTCAAAGGAGAAGCTTACGCTTCCGCTGCTTTTATCGTCGTCAAGCTTTGCTTCAATAAGCTTAATGCCGCGCACTGATGCGATACGGTCGAAAATATTATCAAGGGGATAACCGCTGCCCTTCTGAACAGCTATCATAAAGGAACTTTCCTCCCAGTACTGAGGAGGCTGAGCCTTGACCTTAGGCTTAAGATCGGGCTTCTTTTTTCCGTTAAAATCACTCATACCATTTCCTCCGGCAACAATCATTCAAAGCCTTTACAGGCAGAACATCCGGCTGTCACACCGATTAATATATAGTATATCATAATGCAGCGGATTATACAATACATTATTATTCGTCTGTTCTTATTTGATGTTTGTGCAGACCTTTCGTGCGCCTACCCTGCGGCGCACTCACTTAAACAGTTTTTTTCAAAGGGGGTGTGAAAAAACTGTTTTCTTTTTTATCAGCCTCTGAATCATCTAAATATCCGATAAAATATGGCTTACCGTCTGATCACTACTTTGAGATAGCACACAAT
>CADCPT010000013.1 GCA_902803385.1 uncultured Ruminococcus sp. | reverse complement strand
ATGCAGTGGGGCATTGTGCGCGTAGCGCACGTTGACAGCGCGGGCACCGCGCCGCTCTGAATCAGATAGGTTGAGATAGTCGCCGCGGCTGTGATTTTTTGTCCATATATTATTCTATTCTGCATAAGGAGATAAATATGAAATGTGTTCTTATTATAGGAAGCGGTATATCAGGATTATCCTGTGCTATAAAATGTGCGGAAAACGGGATATTCTCCCTGCTTGTATCACCATTCCCCTCCGAGCGTTCACAATCAGTAATGGCGGCAGGAGGCATAAATGCTGTTCTGCCTGACTGTGATGACGGCGACAGCGCTCAATGTCATATTGAGGATACGCTGAAAGGCGGCTGTGGGATCGGAGGAAAAGAAGCCGTATCCGGTCTTTGCGGCAAAGGTGCGGAGATAATCAGTTACCTTGAAAGGATAGGAACGGTTTTTTCGGTGAATAATGACGGACGACCTGCCAAAAGAGCATTCGGGGGACAGTCACACAAAAGGACCTGCTTCTGCGGCTCTTCGACAGGCAAACAGATAGTTTCGGCTCTTGTTATGGAAGCGAGAAGATATGAAGCGGAAGGACTGATAAAACGCCGACTCTGGAGCTGTTTTCACAGCGCACTGATACGTGGCGGAAGGTGCTATGGCGCGTTGCTGTATAATGAAAGCACGGGAGGGCTTGAAGCGGTTTATGCCGATGCGGTAGTTATTGCCACAGGCGGACAGAATTCAGTTTTCGGAAAAACCACAGGCTCAACCCAATGTGACGGCTATGCCGCAGGAAAGCTTTTTATGCAGGGCGTTGAACTCAAAAATCTTGAATTCATACAGTACCACCCCACCACCATAGAAACGCCGCAGAAAAGGATGCTTATTTCCGAGGCCGTAAGAGGAGAAGGCGGACGGCTTTTCTATAACGACAGCGACAGGCGCGTTTATTTCATGGAGGATAAATACGGAAGCCGCGGAAACCTTATGACCCGTGATGTAATTTCAAGAGAGATGTTTGCGGCAAAAAAGGATATATATCTTGATATTTCATTTCTTGACAAAAAGGAAATTGACCGCAGACTGCCGGAGGTAAGAGATATCTGCAAAAAATACCGCGGTATAGATATTTCAAAGGAAGCGATACCTGTCGCCCCTTCCGTTCATTTCTTTATGGGCGGTATCGCCGTCAATAATAACCATGAAACAAATATACGCGATCTTTTTGCCGTAGGCGAATGTGCTTCTATGTATCATGGTGCGAACAGGCTCGGCGGCAATTCGCTTTTAGCGGCAGTATACAGCGGATGGGTCGCTGCCGAAGAGATCAGTAAAAGGGAACGCTCCGGCAAAAAAGAAAAATTCTCCGAAACGGCAGAAAAAGAAAATGCCGCTCTTAAAAGCAGAAGTAACACCAAAAGCAATTTCCCCGTAATGTATATCCGTGACATGCTTGCAGAGACAATGCGAGCAAAGCTTGGTATAGTTCGTGATAAAAAAACTCTTGATGACGCTATTAGCGACATAAACTATTATCTCTCTGTTGCGGAAAAGATCAGTTATGATCCCAGTGTTATGACCTATTTCAATTACAGTCTGACGGGAATACTGACTCTGTCAAAGGCAATAGTGACCTGTGCAGAAAGCAGAAAGGAAAGCCGCGGCGCACATTACAGGAGCGATCATCCTGAAAGCAGGGATGAGCTTTGCTATCCGACGATCATTTCCTATAATAACGGCGGCTTTGATGTAAGACTTGACAAGGAGCATGAATATGAGGGTTAAAATACTGCGTCAGCAGACACCTGTTTCAGAGCCGTACTGGGAGATATTCTCCTATGATGGTCCTAAAGATAATACCGTAGCAGGTCTGCTTGACTATCTTAATTATAATGACGATATTACGGATATAAACGGAAACAAAACAACAAGGATAGGCTGGGAATGCTCCTGCCTTCAGGGAATGTGCGGCGGCTGCGCAATGGTGATCAATGAAATCCCGTCACTTGCCTGCGAGACATTTCTGAAAGATATGAAGGGCGATGAGCTGACGATACGCCCCCTGATAAAATTTCCTGTTATACATGACCTTGTTGTTGACAGATCAGTCATTTATGAAAACCTGATGAAAACCGATATCTTTATCGGTGAATATCAGCCGTCCGGGGCAAAGGACAAAGAGCATCAGTACAGCGCGGCAAAATGCCTGAAATGCGGTCTGTGCCTCGAGGTCTGCCCGAATTACATTGACGGAAAAAGCTTTTTCGGGGCATTATTTGCCAATGACTGCTATCTTGTTGCCGCAAGAAACAGCGCTAAGAGGAAGGACATAAAGAAATCATATAATGAGCATTTCGGAAGCGTTTGCTCAAAGTCATTGTCCTGTATGGATATATGTCCTATGAAAATTCAGACTATTGCATCTATGGCAAGGCTGAACAGATAGTTCTTTCTGCAGATTGTTATTTACAGCGAACACGTTTTGTCCGTCAAGGTATTCATAGTATTGTAAGTATGTCGCTGAAACCTGTGATCTCGAAGATCTCCATTATCTCTTCGCCGACATTTATTACCTTCATCGAGCCCTGCTTGTTCATTGTCTTCTGAGCTGAGAGAAGAACACGAAGTCCTGCTGAGGAAATGTACTCCAGCTCTGCAAGGTCAAATACAAGCTCAGTAATGCCGTCATAGGATGACTTTAAGGTCGTCTCCAGTTCAGGTGCAGTTTAAGTATCCAGTCTGCCTGTGACAGAGAGTGTGAGCTTGCCTGCGTCTTTTTTACTATTGATCGTCATGATTATCGTCTCACTTAAAAAATCAGAATAATTTACCGGGTTCCAATGGAGCATAATAACCATATTATGCTCCACGATTTGTATATATAGTATTGTAACACACATTATTGCAAAATAGCAACAAAAATATCATACTTATCTCAAAAGCCACTTTTTTGCAGGCTTTATTTGAAGAAATACGGGGTACATCTGCCTTGCAGCGCCGGTGTCAGATCGCGCTGCCGCATTAACACAACCCATTCGCCCGATCGTGCCTTGCGGCGCGACCGGGCTATTAATAATTAGTTTTTCAGATCAGCTCCAGAGAGCACAATATGCCTGGGTTCTTGCTGCAAAGCGGTATTCTCTCAGAAGAGAACGCATTTCTTCTTTTGTATACCATGCAGCCTTTATTTCTTCTGCTTCGGAATCGCTTTTTTGTATCGTTCCTTCTGCAGTTCCTATAACAACACTTCCCATTTCATTTGAAAAACCGACCGCAGAATAGCTTTCCTTCCAGACCTCTTTTATTTCTGTCAGCTTTAGTCCAGTTTCCTCTCTGAGTTCTCTTTCAGCAGCCTCGTAAACAGTCTCTCCCTCGTCAATAAGTCCTGCCGGAAAATTGAATACCCAATCGCCTACTGCCATACGATATTCAAGATTCAGAAGTATTTTTTCTCCTGCAGCGTCATGGATGATCATAATAACAGCATCTGATTTTTCATGGTTAAGATCTTCCAGATTTTTTATCTCAGGGTCACGGCTTATCATTTCGTATATTTTTTCGCTGCCGCCTTCGGTTTCATATCCGATCTTGTAGTAGGTTAAATAATCGCCCTGGTATTCTTTCCTGATGTTTCTGAATTTCATGTCAGACACCCCTTATCGTTTCAAAATATATGCAATGACTATTGCATTTTCCGGCAAACGCGCCCTCACAGGCAGGCATTTCGCAAAGCTTCTGGGAATCGTCATCATTACGTCCGATCCTCTTGCGTACATAGCCGATATTTTCAAAATTTGCTTCCTTGCCTTTCTCCATTGCCGCGCAGGTATTTATCCATATAACATTGCAGTCGTCGTGAGCACATACATCAAAGGACTGGCAGAAATCATAGGAGCCTGTAGAGAAGGACGGGACAATAATAAGCGTAAGCTTGAAGCACCTCATAAGCTGTTCCATATATTTTGTCGTCAGAAAATCCTTACAGATAAGTATTGCTATGCGCCCTATCCCTTCGTAATGAAGGATATTGACTACCATATTGGTTCTGATATCCTCCAGCCAGACCGTTCCGTCATGCTCAAGACAAAATGGGTACTGCTTGTTCTGACGGCAGATAACATTACCGAAGCGGTCAAGCACCGTAACTGTATTCATATTTTTATCCACGACCGACGGAAGAATTATAAGAGACGGTATTTTATTCTGATCCTCTGAGGGAAGTGAAATAATCCTTTGCCTGATATATTCATCTGTTTCACAGTTGGCGAGAGCTTCGGGAAATACAATTATATCACAGCTATTGTTGCCTGATTCTCCTATCATTCTCCATATTTCTTCATTATCCTTTTCTGCTTTTGTTTTATCATAGCTGACACTGAAACACTGTATGTCATTTCTGGTATAATAATCATAAGCGAAATGCTTTTCAGCCCTCACAGCAGAAGCGGCGATCTTTAACTGATTTTTCACTGAAAAATCATGGAACATATCATCAGGCAGGAAAATATGCTTGTCTATCAGCTCGCCGAGGATGCTGTTTTCTATCAGAAGAAAATGGAAAAGATAATTATCAAGACGATTATAACTGTGTGAAAGCCTATGCTTTCTCTCCCAGACACATGAACACCGCGGAAGAAGCCCTATACCTGTCGTTTCACGGTTGGTATTAAGCACCACCGAAAAATCATCCGTCTGATACTCTCTTATCTTTTCAAGCAGAAGGTCTTTCATAGCCTCATCTATGACCTGCACAAGTGCGATCATTGTAAAGATCTCAGATCTGTCCTTGAGCACCGAGATATACTCACCGATCTCATCGTACAGCTTATCGTCAAGGTCATCCTTTTTCAGTTGCCGGATGTGCAGATGAAGATCCTCGCCCTCTGATGAAACCGTAAACAATGAACCGATGTTTTCCGAAATATCACGGAGCATTTCGCTCCTGCGCTTCGGGGACAAACAACCGTATTTTACAAAAACGGAATCATCGGAACAGGACCGTATTATTTCTGAACAAAGCTCTGCTATTATATTGCATATCCGTATCATCTTCAAGATCTCTCCCACGATGTTTTTCTTTCCCCATAATTATATAGCATAAAAGTCAAAATAGCAAATCAAAAGTCAGCTTACAGATCCTTTTCCATATAGCCGCAAGTAAACGGAAAGAAGTCAAACTTTTTTGTGCCGGTATGAACGCACAGATTATTAAGCTCACATTGACCATCTTCCTGCATAAGCAGGGAATAATATCCGACTATTTTTCCGTCGTCAAGATAGTATGCTGTCATTATTCTGTGTTCATTATCCAATTGATAATATAACCTGTCTGCCGATATTGAAAATGCCGTGAATCCTGGGGCATTTTCAGCAGTAAAACCAAGTTCATCGGCAACGGTAATGAAACTGTCTTTAATAACAGTTACACATTCCGGGATATCGTTTCTATCAATTTCCTTTATCAAAGGTTTCACCTCTATCAATTATCTTACACTATTATAACACAAGCGCTACGCCACGGCTACCTTTTTTCACAGATCGCAAAAAAACAGCCCCGCGAGAAGCGAGGCTGAAGTTGTTTTATATGGGGCTATAAAACCATCCGCGGCTCCTTTAGCCGTATTTCGTTCGCCTACCTTGCAGCGTACTTTTTTATGGTGTTTTTTTTCAGGGGTGCCAGGCGCTTCGCGCCTGGCACCCCTGAAAAAACAAATTATTAGTAGCCAGGTCGCACCGAAGATGAGATCCGGCAGACGGCCGTAAAAAATGCATATGGAACCATTTTTTCTCATCCACTATCCTTGATCTTTGGATGTTTGTCATTGTCCTTGCTGATAAGCTTTTTCTGCCATGAATACTCCTGTATTCGGGGCATTTCATTATAAGGTATTCCGAATCCAAAAAACACATACTGACAGTTGACTAAGGAGTATTCAACCATCGGTTGAGTGAAGAAAGAAATCATTCTTTTTTAGTATGTCTTGCGAATTTTTTCACGGCATCCCCGATAAACAGACACGCGACGGAAACGACAGCCGTCATTACAAGGTATACTGCAAGCTGGCGCATAGGATGTCCGGATAATGCCGATATCTTGAACACATACGCTCTGGCGATCTGGTGGCAGAGATATATCGGCAAACTAAGTCGTCCTAAAAAATATACAAATTTATTATTCAGAAATTTAAATGTGTTTTTATTGGCGAACGTAACTGCAACGCAGAACACCATGCAGATAATGACTAAAGGCTGCAGAGCGTAGGGATACTTTCCGGTCATGAACAAGAATATACCAATGTAGAGCACAACAGCAACGAACGACAGCATTTTTTCGCTTGTTTTTTTAAAAATGCCGCTCTCAACTGCATAGAAGCAAAAACAGCCGATAGATATCTCGGCAAAAGCACGCAGAAATCCAAGGTTTATATATCCTTCCCATCTGGCGCTGAAAACATCGAAGTAACCGTAATAACGATAAATGAAACCAAGCATAAACGCGGCAATGACCGGAGCTATGTATAGTGAATAAAGCCTGGGGATCTTTAAGAGTATCGGAGTAAGGATCAGCATTGAAACAAGCATTGCTGACAGATACCACATCGGAACGAGCCATGCCGGTGTCTTGAAACCGAATGTCTGCAGGTGCAGGAATGCCGGTACCCCTTCGAATATTTTCAGAAGCCATTTTTTCAGCGGATAATTATAGTAAGGCAGCCACGCGACACAGATCATCACCACTGCTGTCCAGTAGTGATAGCCGAAGCCTGCATATTTTTTCTTTATAAAGCCAATGCAGCTGTCACACAGTTCAGCAGATCCGACGACTTGTTTGCCGTACAGCGACTTCGCCATAAGATAGCCCGTTACGAGAAAGAAAAATTCGACCGAAAGGTAACCAGTTTGCATAAGCGGCATATTATATGCTTTTGTGCAGCCTAAATGATACAACGCCACAACGACAGCAAAAGCGAAACGCAGAAGATCTACCTTTCCGCTTCGGACGCTTTTTTCAATTCTTATATTGCTTTTATTATCTATATGGATCATCACCTTTATTTTCCGGAAAAAAGCCGTATACATAGATACGCCTTCAACGGTTGAATTTAGTGAATAAAGAATAGTGAATAGAGAATAAAGAATAATACAGAAACGCCCCTCGGAGCATCACTACTAACTATTCTCTATTCACTATTTGTTATTCTCTGAGCCCCCGAACGTAGTGAGGGGACGTTTCTGGAGGCGACACCCAGATTCGAACTGGGGAATCGGAGTTTTGCAGACTCAGCTACCCGCACTGTCGTGTTCTTCATTTTAACATATAAATGGTGAGTAGTCAAACAGTTTACTCGTAAAAACTTCTCCCCTCTTAATTGCGTTTTCTAAAGGAATGTATGAAAGATGATTGTTGTGTTCCATATCGTTTAATCCTCTTCATATTCTACCGAAATTTAAATTTCGTAGAACATGAAGAGGTCTTTTTTCTTTTACCCCTTATGCTCTAAGAAATTTGTTATTATTTTTCTCGGAGCATAAGGGGTTTCTTTTTTGTTTGAAAAGCCCCCTTGTGTTCAAGGCAGTAGCCACTCTGCCAAGAGCGCAAGGGGGCTTTTTGTGTTTTAGAGTCTTAATATCATTGCCTTTACGATTTCATTCCGAAATTATCATCAAGTTTAAATGTTTCATCCAATACATCAGTAGCTGTATCCAGCGCACCTTTCCAAAGATGAATATATGTATCGTATGTTATCTTAACACTGGAATGACCGAGTATAGCACTAATCTTTTTTACTTCTACTCCCTTATGGTACATCTGAGTTGCGAATGTATGTCTCAGTGCATGAATTCCGGCTCTCTGAACATTTGTATTGTCAACTATCTTACCAAAGCTTTTTCTGAAAGAGCCGGGTGTAACAAATTTTCCGTTCTTTGTACATAAAATGTACTCACTATCGATTTTCATTTTCTTTTGCCTTGTGTACAACATCTGAATGATACTGTTAGCGGTATTATTCAGATGGATTTCTCTGATACTTGACTTACTTTTAGGTGTATTCTGACGTATAGCTATCTGTTTTCCCGTTTTCTCCAGATCTTCATTACGTTCTTCAATGTATTCAACATCCGATCTGACCTTGATGCACTGATTTTTGGGATCATAATCACTCCACTTCAGTCCAAGAACCTCGCCGCACCTTAATCCGGTATGCAGGATCAGTACAAAAGCAGGACCGTTAAAATAGACATAACTGCCATTTCGATAAGTCTTCGTTGCTTCACGGATAATCTGTTTTATCTCTTTTTCATCGTAAACATATATCTCCTCTATCTCATCATTAACCGGAGGATCTATGCCGAGCATCGGACTTCTTTCCATATCATACTGAATAACTGCAAACTTAAAACAGGCTTTAAGAGCATCATATACTTTCTTTCTCATAGAATAGGAATATCCATTATTTTGCATAACATTCAAAAGTTTTCTTAGCTCTATTGGTTCCACTTTGATCATTAGCGTATCTCCAAGTGACGGATAAATGTGTTTTTCTACTGTTCTCTCAAGAACATCATAACTTGTAGCCTTGATATTAGGGAACTTATAATACTTCAGCCAAGTGTCGAAATACTCTTTTACAGTCTTGTCAGTTTCATGAATCATCATTGGCATTTAGCATCACCATTAATCCTTATTAAATTGTCGGCCAACTATCGTCATTATATCTCACTCGACCACATTTGTCAATATATGACAAAACCTTTGTAAATATTGCCATATTTTCGTGCTATTTAGACAAATTTCGCCTATGGTCAATAAAAAAATATTCTTTAATTTTTTTGATAAAACTCCATTTGAAAAATAATGGAGTATATTATTACATTACCTATTATTTTAAAAAATTAAATTCAGGAGGTCTTGATATGCAAACATCAATTACCAAAATCAGTATGAAAATCAATTCCGAGGAATCTCCCGTAAAGGCTTATGTCTCTATTGTGCTGAACAATTCCGT
>CADCPT010000012.1 GCA_902803385.1 uncultured Ruminococcus sp. | reverse complement strand
GAATAATCTTCATTGCCGTATGTTCCCGCTATGCTATTTTCGTCTGTCTGAACTGCGGAGCTGACATGACCTGCGGTTTCCTTTTCGACTATCATGTTCTCTTCTGCCTGCGAACATCCTGCAAACACAAGCAGACAAAGTCCTGCACAAAAAGCTGCTGAAATTGTTTTTTTCATAACCTCACGTCCTATCTTGTCGAAAAGATATAATCGGTCATTTCTTCTGCACTGACTGAATTGTCAATACTATTTATGCTGATCGTATAGGTAAATCCGTTATAGCTCCACCTTGCGTATTGTATCGTCCCGTTTTCACCCATGAAGGTTACATTCATTCCGTTTATTACCTGCTCGGATGACTCGGAAAAGCTTGGCTGAGATTCGTTATCCTTATTGTTGTATTCCTTGCGGATAGTTCCCGCATCAGCAAAAACGACTTCAATGCAGTCAGGATCTATGATCCTGTCTGTTTCAGGATAGCCGGACAATCTGTCGGTACAAACAAATTCAAATGGGGCACTGACTTCAGAAGATCCCTCAGTTGATTCGTTGGACGACGTTACTCCTGCCGGGCTTTCCTGAGTCTGCGGGGTATCGTTACCGGTACTGTGATTTATAGCTATCAATATGGCGGTAGAGACGATCAGGACCGCGACCGCCGCGATGGCAATTATTCTTTTCTTCATAAGAATATCCTCCTGATTAATAGTATTCAAGAGAATAGATATATTCCTCAGCCCATTCGTACTGATTCATAAATTCTCCCTTATAGCATCGTTCTTCTTCGGCATTTCCGGTGAGATAATCGTAATAATCACATTTCAGAAAGGAAATATCAATGGCATATGAATTCGGATTCTGTATCAGAAGTTCCTCAAAGCCGTATTTGCTCAGATCCTTTTTCAGAGCTGAAATAATCGTGCGGAAATATGTGAATTTTTTATTAATATCATCGGTTTCCTCAAAAACAGTCGAGCATATTTCTCCCCTTGTAGCTGTTGCTCCTTTCAGGCAGATGAGATAAGCCAGAAGCTCCTTTTCTTTTGTCCTTTTGAAGGTAACGGGTTTGCCGTCTGAGAATATCTCAAAGTTTCCGAAGCAATGAACATCCAGACATCTTTTTGTTTCATTTATCGGATTTCTGAGATTATCAAGCACATCCTTGAGATCGTTGTCCATTACCGGCTTTATAAGATATCCGCTGACAAAGAGCTTGAGCGCATCGAGGGCATACTGACTGTATGCTGTAACCATGACGATATTCGTTTTCGGAGAAGCCTTTTTGATATTCTCTGCAAGAGCAAGTCCGTTTTTACCTGGCATCTGTATGTCAAGAAAAGCTATATCCACATGGTTTTCCTTGACGACCTTCAATGCTGAATCATGATCCTCAGCAAAATAGAAATCGATTTTATCGTCAGGAAGCGTTCTTTCCAGAGCTTCTTGCAATTCGGCTCTTGCATACTCTTCATCGTCTGCTATAAGTACGTTCATTGTTCACACATCCGTTTCAGGTATTGTAATAGTGACTTTTGTACCTTCGCCTTCCCGGCTTTCAATATTGAAGGTACCGCGGCACATAAGATCAAGTCTTTTCCGGGTATTGACTATCCCGACATGGGATGAGGAATCGCTCTTGATACGATCGGTATCAAAGCCGGCTCCATTATCCATAATAATTATAATATGAGAGCCGTCCTTTTTACAAGAGCTTATGACGATCTTTCCATCTTTTTTATTTATAGATCTCAGACCATGCTTGATAGCATTTTCAACAGATGTCTGCACTGCGAAGGGAGGTATCATGAAATCCGTATCCTCAAGCTCAAATTCCACGGATATGCTTTTTCCGAAACGCTTTTGCTCCATAAAGACATAATGCTTTACAAGGTCAAATTCCTTCGACGCATCGATACAATCTGTCTCGTTGAGAAAATCCGTGCTGCTTCTCAGGTATCCGGAAAATTCATTTATCGTTTCAACAGCCTCATCGGGTGATTTTTTGCACAGATAGCGGATGACGTTGAGACTGTTGAAGATGAAATGCGGCTGTATCTGCTGGTTGAAGATCCTTATCCTTTCCTCGGCAAGTTCTTTTTCCTTTTCGATGATATACTGCATAAAGCTGTTGATATGGGAAAAGAACAGGACAAACGAGGAAATGACAAGCATGATATTTGTGATCGAGATACCGTAATAAAAGATCTGTATAGTTATCCCGATGATAGGCAGCACAAGGAAGAGTATTACTGCTATTCTTTCAAAGCGGTTCATTTTGCCAACATATCTGAAGGCGACTCCGAGGGTTATGATTATCCCGACGAAAGCGATGAAACCAGGGATGAAGGAAAAGGTGAGACGGTAATACCGATTCTGTTCATCAAATGCATAGATGTATTTGTAGAAGTTGTTTATTGTCAGAAGTACAACGCCGACGAGAAATAACCCCCATTCGATATTCTTCCAGTATAATTCAGTGTTTTCTGCGCGTTTTGATATGATATCGGAAACATATTCAGCCGTAAGCGGCATTGTCAGAAAACCGAAGAAGAATGCCATATAATTTGTGAACCGAACAGCCTGATATCCGAACGGCGATGTATTACCTCTGAACCACCATGCAAGAGCGTCGCATATCATCAGGAAACACGCGCATACCATCAGATTTATCAGTTTGTTGGTCATTTTTTTGTCAAAATATCTTATCATAAAGGCGCATGCCGCCGCTACTATGCAGAACAAAGCGCCCCAGAGTTCTACGGAAAAATGAAAATACTGTATGCCGGACATATTTACCTCACAAATCTGTATTGCGGCAAATAATCCCGAATTTCTCCGAGACTATCTGCCTTGATATTACCATCAGGAATTATTCTCTTCTTTTTTCTTCGGCTTCGCTGCGAAGATTATCAGCGCTACGATACCTGCTCCGAGAAGAAGTCCTATGCCGCCGGCAAGGAACAGATAACCGCTGGTATATACGGAACCCGTTACCGTGTTATTGCTTGCTCCGTTATTTGCATTTGCGCCCGCTGAGGTAGAAACAGCCTTGTCGTCAACATTGTAATAAACGAATACCTTCGGGGCGTCGCTGTTGTATACATATTTTGCATCGTTAAGGTTGAAGGCTGAATCAGAACCGAACATGTGGATACCTGTCGTATAGCCTGCGGGAAGGTCAGTGCTGTCGATCACTGTGAGGAGAGAATCTGCAATAATGGGAGCTGCGTTCTGATTTCTTTCGACATAGACAGCCAGCCACTGCTTACCGACGCCGCCGTTGAGATCGGGAGAGTCTCCGAAATTCTTGTAATAATCTGAATATAAGTTGGAAATAGCGCCAGTTACCTCATAGTATGCTTCCCGATTCTTTATAACTATCCTTTCACCCTTTGTATTATAGGCGGTTATATCCTTTGCGTCAACGATATAATTCGGGATCGGAGAATATTTAACATTGTAGTAAGCCTTCATATCCTGCCATGACAGGTAGGTAGTTACGCCTGCAAGGATTATCATTGCTACGCTGAAACCGAAAGCCAGCTTTGCATAAAGACCGGTATGGGAGAGAGCCGTCGAGTACGAGGGAAGGTCGCCGCCTCTCCTGTCGACAGCTTGTATAAAATCCTGCCATACATAATCTCGTCCGCTATGCATTTTTGCTATCAGGGCTTCCTCTTTGCAAAGATCAACGACCGGCTTCAGCTCGGTAATATATGTTTTGAGGAAGAGGACGCTTGATGTCACAAATGCTGCGAATGAAACGCCTGTCAGAGCCATAAGCGAAATACTGAGGGCGCTGAACATACTGTCGTCCTGATCGTTCAGAGCAGCCTTTTTGCGGTCTGCATCGCTTGTCAGAGCTATGCCGCCCTTTTCATAGATAGAACGGTCAACGCCGGCATAGATCGAGGTGTCTCTCATAGTGCTGAGGTCTGCGTCCTTGTAGCCCTCGGCAGTGGTAAGCGCTATGGTGATAAGCTCGCGCAGGGAGATGAATTCAAGGCCTGCTCTCTGACCGTCGGAGAATGAGGCTGCGAGGGGATATAATTCCTCTGTCTCGACCTCGTCGATATTCCTTGCAAAGAAATCGTACATATTGCTGTCAAGGTATTCAATAGCTTCAAGCTGATCATGCAGTGCAACAAGCTGCAGGGCATTGGTCATATCGTTCAAAGCCTTGGAAGCGGCTGCATATTCATCTGCAAGCTCCTCTATCTGCTCCTTGGTATAGCCCTTGAAGGTGGTCTTTGCAGCATTCTCATACTTGCTCATCGTTTCCTTGACGCTTTTTTCGTCGTAATTCT
>CADCPT010000011.1 GCA_902803385.1 uncultured Ruminococcus sp. | reverse complement strand
TTCTCAACCTGAGTTACAACATCGTTAAAACTATCTTTTTCTGAATTTTTAGAATAAGTAACCGATCTCAAACCGGATTTGTCATCGCTGACAGTGACTCTGAACTGAACTGCTTCTGCATAGAGCTTATTCCCATCCATATCGGTTTTACTCTTATTATCCGGTAAAGGCTCAATCGTGATAGTTGGAGCGATTTCATCAACGACAAATGCCTGTGGTGTTTCCTCTAATGATTTGTTAACCGCTCTATCAAATACCTGAGCATAAACCTGACCCTTAAATCCTTCAGGAATAAGATAAGTTGCTTTTTTGCTTTGGACAGGTACAGAATATGTCTGGTCAGAAACCATTTCTCCATTTTCGTAGCCAACCAAGTGGAAAACTACTTTATCCAGACCTGATGAGGGAATCTTATCATCAACAGTAACCACCGCATTAAAGGATTTCTTGAAGTAGTAACCATATTCCAGTTCTTCAATGAAGTCAGTTACTTCAGATATATTATCTTCGGATGCGGGCTCAAATGTAAACTTTTCAACCGTAGGATTAACAGTATCAATTGTAAACTTTTCACTGTTTTTGTCTGCTGATTTATTATTTGATCTGTCAGTTGCACCAAAGATCATATAGACATTCTTATCATCCTTGTCAAATACGAATGTTTGTGAAACCTGAGTGATAAGGTTATTATCGATCTTATCAATGACCCACCCAGTATCTTTAAAGGTATATCCTACTTCATAATCTCCAGATGTATTTGCAAATACCTGTGAAATTGTCTTTTCAGACGAATTGTTTCCTTTTATATTGTCGGATCTATGAGCATAAGTAACTTCTCTTAACCCTGCTTCGGTATCGGTTATTGTTACTTTAAAGCTTACCTTCTTGGTATACAACTTATTACCAAGATCATCCGTAAGAGATGTTTCAGGAAGTTCTGCAATTTTTATTTCCGGAGCATTATCCTCAATAACAAAGGCCTGAGTAGTGATTTCTTCAGATGTGTTTACATCATAATAGAAGGCAGCATAATCATACGCTGTAACAAAAATCTGACCTTTAAAGCCTTTTTCTACTGTACATGTAGCTTTACCGTTAACAATCTTTTCAGCTACAACAAAATCATTTACATCAGATTTTTTCGGTTCAGCATACCCTGATTGTTCAATTTGCTCTCCGTCCTTATAAGGCACAAATCTGAAAGACATCATTTTAAGTCCTGAAGACGGTCTGCTATCCTCACAGCTTGCGGTAATAACCATTTGCTCTTTAAAGTAGTATCCATATTCAAGTTTGTCAATAAAATCTTTCGGTTTTACATCAGAAATGTTATCAGCAGTTTTAATTGAGAACGAAATGCCGGTAACAGAAGGAGCAACGGTATCAATTGTGAAACTTTGGCTTGTTTCCTCATTTGATGTATTGTCTGACTGGTCAGTTGCATCAAATATGTACTGTATATTTTTATCATCTTCATCAAAGGTGAATATACGAGATACTTTTGTGACAAGATTATGATCCATAGCTTCTATAGTCCAATCAGAATCGTTTGCTACATCTCCAATGGCAGAATCTATGATATATTCGGGGTTTGAAACATCTATTGATGTCTGTGTCTCTGCCAAGCCAACAGTTTTTTCTGAGGATTTTGAATAATGGATATTTTTGATACCGGATTCAGTATCCTCGATAGTTACTTTGAAGCTGACTTTATTTGGATCATTATAAAGCACATTACCATCATCGTCAACCGCATTATTCTCACCATTTGTATTTGGCAACTTATCGATGGAAATAACAGGAGCTGTATTGTCTATAACAATACCATATATTCCTTTTTCATCTGAAATATTCTTTAATGTATTGTCATAGGCTTTGACAAATATCTGTCCCTTTTTAAATGAATCGGGAATCTGTACGTTTTCTGTTTTTCCTGAATCAATTATTACATTTTTAACAGAAGTATCATTATTTGTAACCTTGCCATTAGCGTCGTAAGTAACAAATCTATAATCCATTTTATTTAGTCCCGATGAAGGACTGGGATCTGATGCCTGTGTTGTAACAGAAAATGGAGTTTTGTAAAAATACTTATACTCAAACGCATTATTTTCTGTAAATTGAACTTCCTTTGTTCCGTCAGAAGAAATTAATGATACCTTGTTAATTTCAGGATTTACACGGTCGATCGTAAAGCTGAATGTCTGATCTTCATTGGTATTATTAGCATTGTCCTTAGCAGTAAATTTTGCTAAGATACCAGTATCATCGCCTGTTTCACCAAACATAAATGTCTTCTTAACAGATGTTACTACATTCAAATCTGTTGACTCTACAATCCAGCCGTTTCCGATATCAGTACCATTTTCTTTGCTGTTTTCATCATCAATTGTTGTTTTGACAACACTATTA
>CADCPT010000010.1 GCA_902803385.1 uncultured Ruminococcus sp. | reverse complement strand
TGTTTTTTCAGGGGTGATGGCGCGGCAATAAGCTTTCGGGTGCTGATTCAGAGCGAACGTAGTGAGCGACAGCGCGATTTGACACCGGCGGCACGCCGACGCCGCAGGGTAGGCGCACGTGGTTAGTTTTAAGGGGTGCGAATATTTTCATAACCACACTTTCCTAAAAAACTGTGCTCAGGTCTCGGCAAGCCTGCTGACCGCAACATATACGTCTGATATCCTGTACCATACGGGATAGTTTACTACCCCTGTGACCGGCATATTGAATATTTCCTCAAAGGTCTTTACGGCCTCTGTTGTTTCAGGTCCGAAATAACCGTCTGCTGCTATCTTCTGAAGCTTCGGAAACTTTTCCGATATGGCGTTCAACTGCTGCTGTATCGTTCTCACTGCTTCTCCGCTTGCCCCCTCCGATAATACACCGGGGAATGAAAGCGGCAGACCCATTGTCTTTTTTGCCTGAGTAAGATAAATATCCCTGCCGTAGTATCTCTTCAGTATCTGAAGCGCGCTCAGTCCCTGCTGAGCAAGCTCCTGAGAACCCCACTGGCTCAGCCATCCTTCGCGCACTACTCTTCTGCCGTCGCTGTATTGAGAAAACAGCGGCTGATTGATCCCCCTGCGGACTATATATGTTCCGAAAACCTCATCAGCAACATCCGATATCTCACTGAATATTGTTCTTCCGTAAATAAACGCCTGATCAAAAGCGGTGTTGTTGGTTATTGTGAAATCATATCCTTTTCCCCGATACCATTCTGTATAGATACGGTTCAGAGTAAATGATGATATTGCTATTATATTTGCCTTTATTGCTTCACGGTTCCAGGTCGAATATATTTCCGAACTGGCAACATTCTTAATATAATCGGAATAAGAAAGCGTATAATCATTTGCCGTGCTGTCAGAAGGCACTCCGTCATGTACAACAACATAATCCGGAATAATCGGTTCCGGTAAGACAACTGTACCGCTGATAGTTCCTAAGGGTTTCCGTTCGGCTTCCGGTATTTTTTCAGGGAATCCTCCCGCAACTGCCGGGGACATTACCTCAACAAGATTGCTCTGAAGAGGAAAAACGACATTCTGGAGTGATATCTCTCCTGCATAGATCTGAGCATTCAGGACAATGACCGAACCTCCCATCTTATCCGAAACAGTAATATTACACTCCGAATAGGGTATTTCAACGTCTGCATCCGGACTCTGCGAAAGGGCGCGGGGAGGGGCAGAAAGTGTAAGCTCTTCTGTTTTTCCTGAATCATCAGTAAACTGCTCTGATATTATCTCTCCCTGTGTATCTCGGACGGTCACTTTTGCGTTTTTTAACGGTGATCCTTTATTATCGGAAAAAACGGATATTCTCAGCTTGCCGAAAGTTGTTTCGCTCATAATATCAACCTCTGTTTCTCAGAAATTCAAAAACACCGTAAAGATCAAGTCTGCCATAGCCCCATTTGTTATTAGGATACTGAACTCCGTTTTCCCGTGAGGCACCTCCGATCATAAGACTTCGTATCGTGCTTCCGTTCATATCCGGCATGTTTTTCTTGACATTTCCCCATTCTGTAAGAAGGACAGCGGCACCTGCGGTAATTGCCGCAGAAACGCTTGTTCCGGTCATAGTTCCGGCTCCGTCCGGATAAAGCCCGCCTATACGAACTCCCGGAGAAACCAGATCCGGAGCGCTTTTTGGGAGCAGAGTTGGACCCCATGAGGATGAAAGCATAAGGCTTCCGTCGAAGCTGTTATATGCACCGCAGCAGATGCAGTTTTGCGCATCTGCCGGAAATACAACAGTATACTCAGGAACAGGCCGCAAAAACTCAACACCCTCCGGTGCCTGACTTGTTATCGGAAGCCATGCATGATATACCCCGGATATTATTGCTTCACCGTAAAGAATTACTTCCCATATGCCGCGTGTCGCTTTTTCGAGACCTACCCATACGGCAGAAACCGTGTCGCGTGAAAATCTCAGAGTTACTCTTGTGTTTTCAAGTATAAGACCTTCGGTATACTCTTTGCCGGATGCAAACGGTTTGCGGTCGATCACTTCTCCCGTGGGCGATATTATCCCGACGCCGAGCTTATCGAAGCTTTCTGTGAATATTATCGTTCCGAATGACGGCTCTCCTTCCGGAACTCTGATACCTATGCTTTCACTCAGACCGGAACTAAGCATTCCGCTTGTGTGATGACGGGCATTAGCTTCGTTCCCGGCAGCGCATACAACAGAATATCCTGTTCTTTGGGCAATGTATGATATATAGTTTTCGAGGGGATCGTTTCCCTCGTGCGTAGAAGTGTTTGAACCGAGTCCTATACATATAACAAGCGGCTTTTTTAGTTGTGCAGAGCGCTGAGCAAGAAACTTTATGGCAAGCATAAGGTCTGTGCTTTCATATACTGTATCACTTTCCTCAGAAAGCAGGAATCGCCTGAGATAATATCTTCTTGCAGGACGCAGCTTGACGGCTGCAATATCGCACCGCGGTGCCGCACCTCTGTATTCACCTCTGACACCTGATGCCGCAACAGATGTGAGAAATGTCCCATGTCCGTCGGGATCCTTGCCCGGAAGTATTCCGCTGCTTTTCAGGAGCATATTTATATCTTCAACTGAATATGTCGAACCGAAATATACACCCTCACGTTTGCCTTCGACCGTCTGATCCCACAGTGAGACTACCCTGCTTGTTCCGTCTTCATTTCTGAAGGCTTCAAGATAGCAGTCCAGACCCGTGTCTATTATACCGAAAATAACTCCCTTTCCGCTGAGATCAAGATATGGCTGGGAAAGTACCTTTGTTATCCCGGAGCTTTCATTTCCATGTGCGTCAACAGGGGAAAGCAGCTTAGGAGTAAACCTCAGGAAGTCACCTCCAAGCTCTTCAAAAACAGCAGGAATGTTCTTTTCGTCTGTGTATGCGATCACATAACCATTTCCGAGTTTTTCCCCTGTCTTGATGTATGGACGAGAAGAAACGTATTCTTCAAATGATGAAGTATCGGCAACAATAAAATCAGCCGTCTCTGATAGTCTGACTGCTTCCTCAAGAGAAATTCCTGCATAAAGCTCATTATCTATATGATCACCTTCTTAATGGAGTGCTTCTGCGGCTTCAAGTGACTTTTTGATACAAAGTGTACCATATCCGAGCGAAAGATCAGGGAAAAAATCTGTTGCTCCTTCTGCGCCTTTTCTGAAAAGCGCTTTTATCTTTTCACCGTACAGAAAAGGAGAATTCCCTTTAACGATGCCCCATTCCATAATAAGAGCCGCAGCACCGCATGAAAATGGGGAAGCAAAGCTTGTGCCTGTAAATGATGCGCAGCCGGAGTAGGCAAGAGGGGCGGCAACACCAACAGCCGGAGCTGCAATATCGGGAAAAACAATGTTTTTTCCCACCCCCGAAAACTCGGCGGGTGCATTTATCCTGCTGTTTATCCCTGCTGTTCTTATAACCTTATTTGCAGTTGCAGGAATAGTCATTGTAAGCTTATTTTCCGGATAAGAAAAATATGTTCCCCTCCCGACCTGTTCCACAGTCGGAAGCCATATATCGAAGCTCCCGTCTGTTATTCTTCCGGCATTTACGATAAGCCTGTATTGTCCCTCCGGGATCAATTCGTCGGCAGCTTTTAAAAGCCAGTATATTTCCTGAGAAGCGCTGTATCTTGTCGGACCGGAAACTATACCGGTAATTATTGTCCCAGGTGCTTGGTAGCTTATCAGCGAAGATTTTTCACTGAGAGCAGGGGAGAGCGTTCCGTCAGGAGTAATGAGCTTTATGCTCATTTCATCTGCGAAGTTTTTCCAAAGTGACAGATATAGTGAGCTTATGTCTGACGATGTAAAAAAATCAACTGTCAGTGCTTCTCCGCTTCTGATCTTTCCATGATAATGATGCCCGGAGCCTCCTTCATTGCCTGTCGGAACGGATATTACGGTTTTCCATTCCGATGCTACAGAATCAATATACTGCTCAAAAAGCGAATCTCCCCTGTGAGAGCCTTCGTTCATTCCATAGCTTATGTTTACAGACAGCGGCAGCCTGAGTGTGCGCGCCTTATCGATAATATATCTTAAAGCCCTCATTATATCAGTTGAGACCGCGAATTCATCATCTCCTGCTCCAAGCTTTACTACTATGAGTCTTGCCTCAGGCGCTATTCCGGTGCCCTGACAAAACTCCCCTCCTGCTGCGATACCTGAAACGGCAGTTCCATGACCGGAATAGTCCCTTTGCGGTACTATCTCAAACGGAGACTCTGATTTTAATGCATTGTTAATTTCGTTTTCCGTATATTCGCTTCCCTTAAAAAAACCTTCCGGTGCGTTTCCCGGATAGGTCATATCCCAGATAGAAACTATCCTTGTATTACCGTTATTGTCAATGAAAGCCGGGTGTGTATAATCTATGCCCGTGTCTGCGATACCGATGACCGTTCCTTTTCCGCTCAGACCGTAGCTTTCTCTGCTTCTTACTCCTGTTATGCATACCGAAGAAGAAACGTTGTATTCTCCTGTATACAGTCTTTTTGGAAGCTCTATATCCTCTATTTCATTATCATCATACAGCTTTTGGAGGGTTTCTTCGTCAGCATTGATTATCCCGAATCCGCATCCGAGCACTTCGGTCTTTTCAGGCGGTTTGCCGCTGAATTTTATTATTGCCTCCATAATTCCTCCATCTCCTTTTTTGTTTCCGGTTTATCCAGATAATCATAGGAGTATAGTACAAAACCGTCGGCATTTTTGCTTTTGATATATTCCGCCTGCGTTTTTAAATTGTCATCCCTTGTGAGCCAGGAGCCGTTGTCTGCGTCAGTTCCTGCCTTATATAGCCCAAGCCCGAAGTATAATCGTACACTGTCCGCTGTTTTCATTTCACACCATTTGTCTACCTGATCATTGAAAGGCATTATAGGATGCTGCTGGCTCACGTATGTCTGCGGACATATATAATCACAGAAGCCTTCTTCACTGCACCAGCGTCTGACATCTGCCGCCATATTGTAATCATTTTCTATATTACACTGTGGCGCTATCCCGAAAACACAGTTTTCTTTGCAGTGAGCCGCGCTGAACATTCCGCTTATCAGCGAATTGATATTTGCGATCCTCCATTCATTCTGAGAAAGAGCTTTGTCTCCGGCATTTTCTTTATACTGCTTATATTCACTGCTGTCGATCGAAGGGTCATCAGTCGGATAGAAATAGTCGTCTATATGGATACCGTCTATATCATAATTCATTGCTATCTCACGGACTCCGTCACATATGAGCTTTCTTACCTCCGGATATGAGGGGTCAAGATATAGTCCGCTGTCCCAATGCATTATACATTCTCCGCCGCATTTGCTTTCAAGCTCTGATATTTTACTGTTTTCAGCGAGTTTATCAGGTGTTTTTCCGGTAGATATCCTCAGAGGATTTATCCATGCGTGAAACTGCAATCCTTTTTCATGAGCGGATTCCACAGCTATGCTGAGAGGATCATAATCAACGTTTTTGCCCTGAACTCCGCTTATTATATGTGACATTGGGTATATCTCAGACGGATATATCGAGTCACTGAACGGGCGGACATGAAATATTACAGTATTAGCTCCGGTATCCTTTATTCTTTTCATTATTCCGTCTATTTTCTCCTGCCATGCCTCTTTGCTCCTGTCTGTTCCGCTCATATTTATACTCATGCAAGGCACCCAGACGCCCTTTATATCAGAATAGCTTGTTTTTGCTTCCATTTTTTCAGTCTGTGTTACATTACTGCTGATCTCAGACCGTATTTCATCTTTTTGCTTATTGACAGGAGGGTCTTCTGTTTCCGGAAGTAAAAAAACAGCTGCTGACAGCATACCGGCAGACAGAAGAATTGATATGATTATCGGAATTATCTTTTTCATCCTTTTACCTCCGGTGCTTTGTTCTTTATCATTATATAGAGGATCACCGGAGGATATAACAACATTTTTACGTGTACACTATTGTTTTGTCATACCATGCCTTTAAAAATCTGTTTT
>CADCPT010000009.1 GCA_902803385.1 uncultured Ruminococcus sp. | reverse complement strand
TGTTTTTTCAGGGGTGATGGCGCGGCAATAAGCTTTCGGGTGCTGATTCAGAGCGAACGTAGTGAGCGACAGCGCGATTTGACACCGACGGCACGCCGGCGCCGCAGGATAGGTGCATCTGGGGGGGCACTTCCTGCGGCTGCACGAATGCCGGAGACTAAAGATCAAATCTTCTGCACAGGAATCTGCACAAAAAAGCAACAGGAATACTCAGAAGCGCCCACATTACAGTATAAAACGGGCATATCTGACCATGATAATTCAGCGGATGGTTTGAGTAATCCCATATGTTCATGTTTTTTTGTATATTCACCCGGCATCCTACAAAGAATTCGGTGACGGTTATTACCAGACTTCCAATAAGACATTTTTTCATGAGAGAAATATTATTAAGCAGCTTGAAGATACGGTATATCACCGTAAAACAAAAGCCGCCGGTCAGAACCATCGACCAGTGAGTATATCTTCTCCATAGAAGCTCGGTAATGCCGTAACCGAAGCCGCCGAGCAGGAATAATAAAGAATTGCAGAAAAAAGCCCGTATCACAAAAACACCTCAGAAGGATTATCTGCAGTTTCAATACTTTTATTCGTCTATAGAGAGAATAAAAAATTTCGCCTTCCTTGCGGCGCACTTAGAATAGTGTTTTTTCAGAGCGAACGTAGTGAGCGACAGCGCGATCTGACACAGGTGGCGCAGAGTTTGCGCACTTCCAACGAGTGTACGAGGAACACATGTGCGTACATAAGAAAAAAATATTGTAATCATCGTTATAATGTGCTAAAATCAATCATATAAGCTTTTCGCGGCGCGGAAAGAAATAAAAAGAAACGGAGCGGATAAAAATGCTAACTGATATTGAGATAGCTCAGCAGACAAAGCTCAGCCATATCAGAGAGATCGCAGAAAAACTCGGTATACCTGAGGATGACCTTGAATACTACGGAAAATATAAAGCAAAGCTTTCAGAGGAGCTTATTGCCTTAACAGCGGATAAGCCTGACGGAAAGCTCGTTCTTGTAACAGCTATCAACCCTACTCCTGCAGGAGAAGGTAAGACAACAGTATCAGTCGGTCTGTCGGATGCTCTTTCATGTATCGGCAAAAAGTCTCTTGTATGTCTTCGCGAACCGTCTCTCGGCCCTGTTTTCGGGATCAAGGGCGGAGCTGCAGGCGGCGGATATTCTCAGGTCGTTCCGATGGAGGATATAAATCTTCACTTTACAGGCGATATGCATGCCATTACCGCTGCAAATAACCTTTGCTGTGCTATGCTCGATAACCATATCCAGCAGGGAAACAGCCTCGGAATAGATACAAGAAGGATACTTATAAAACGCTGCCTTGATATGAACGACAGACAGCTCAGAAATATCGTCTGCGGCCTTGGCGGAAAGGTAAACGGCGTTCCCAGGGAGGACGGCTTTATTATTACCGTTGCCAGCGAGGTAATGGCTATTCTTTGCCTTTCTGCGGATCTTGACGATCTCAAGCAGCGCCTCGGCAATATCCTTGTTGCCTATACGACGGACGGAAATCCCGTTTATGCAAGAGATCTCAAGGTAAACGGAGCTATGGCTGCTCTTCTGAAGGATGCTCTCAAGCCTAATCTCGTTCAAACGCTCGGCGGCACGCCTGCACTTATGCACGGCGGACCGTTTGCGAATATCGCCCACGGCTGCAATTCCGTAAGAGCTACAAAGCTCGGTCTGAAGCTTGCCGATTATGTTGTTACCGAAGCAGGCTTCGGCTCGGATCTCGGCGCTGAAAAATTCTTCGATATAAAATGCCGCAAATCAGGTCTTCGTCCTTCTGCCGTTGTAATTGTTGCAACCGTCAGGGCACTGAAATATAACGGCGGCGTTCCTAAGGCTGAACTCGGAGCAGAAAACGTTGAGGCGCTTTCAAAGGGAATAGTAAACCTCGGAAAGCATATCTCAAATATGAGAGGCTTCGGTATACCTACGGTTGTGGCGATCAACCGCTTCGGCAGCGATACAGATGCAGAGCTTGGTTTTATTGAGAATTTCTGCAAGGAAAACGGCGCTGACTTTGCACTTACAGAGGTATTTGCTAAGGGCGGCGAAGGCGGCAGAGAGCTTGCGGAAAAGGTAGTCGCCGCAACCGAAAAGCCGTCAGAGCTTCATTTCACATATGACGATGATATGCCCATAGCTGAAAAGATAAATGCTGTTGCGACTAAGATCTACGGCGCAGACGGAGTTGTATTTACGAATGCCGCCAAAAAAGCCCTTGCAGAGCTTGAAAAGCTTGATACCTCACGTCTTCCTGTATGTATCGCAAAAACTCAGTATTCACTGTCGGATGACCCGTCTCTTCTTGGCAGGCCTGAGAATTTCAGCATAACGGTACGCGATGTAAGACTTTCAGGCGGTGCCGGCTTTATCGTAGTCTATACCGGAGATATTATGACGATGCCGGGTCTTCCGAAGTCTCCGGCTGCAGAGCGCATAGATGTTGACGGCAGCGGTAAGATCACAGGACTTTTCTGATCGGAAAGAGGAAATGATTTGCAGAGATTTATAACAAATTCTCCCGAAGAAACAGAGAAACTTGCCGCAAAGCTTGCATCTACGCTTTGCGGCACAGAGGTAATAGCAATGTTCGGAGGTCTCGGAGCAGGAAAAACAGCCTTTACGCGAGGTCTTGCTTCGGGTCTGGGAATTGAGGACCGTGTTTCAAGCCCGACATTTGCACTTGTAAATGAATACAGCGGCAGTTTCAGGGTCTATCATTTTGATATGTACAGGGTCAGCGGCTGGGACGATCTGTATTCTACCGGTTTTTTCGATTACGAAGGCAGCGGTATAATGGTGATAGAGTGGAGCGAAAATATCGAATCCTATCTTCCGGAGGACCGCATAGAGATAAGAATAAAGGTTTTATCAGAAAACACCCGTGAAATACTGATAGAGGGGGCGAAGGAAATATGAGAATACTTGCGATAGATACAACTGCCGCCCCTGTTTCCGTTGCCCTGATGAGTGACGGAAGGCTGCTCGGTGAATTATACCTCAATATAAAAACGACCCACAGCCAGACTCTGATGCCTCTTGTGTCTCAGCTTCTGAGATCAACAGAAACAGATATAAGTGAAATAGATGTGTTTGCGGTAAATGCCGGTCCCGGATCGTTTACTGGTGTGCGCATCGGTGTTTCATCTATAAAGGGAATGACAATGACTCTTGATAAGCCCTGTGCTGCAGTTTCTACACTGGAAAGTATGGCTCATTGCATGCCGTATCCGTCAGGGATCGTCTGCGCAGTTATGGATGCAAGATGTAATCAGGTCTATAATGCTCTGTTCAGGCTTGATAAGGGTTCTGTCAAAAGGCTTGTTCCGGACAGAGCACTGTTAATTGATGAGCTTTATACTGAGCTTTTGCAGTATGATGAGCCTGTATATCTTGTCGGAGACGGCGCAGAGCTGTGCTACAAAGCGTTTTCTGAAAAAAACAGGAATATTGTGCTCACTCCGCAAAATATCCGTTTCCAGCATGCATACGGGACAGCAGTTGCCGCTATGGAAATGGTCAGTAAAAATGAGCTGATAAGTTCAAAGGAGCTGATGCCTTTTTATCTCAGACTGCCGCAGGCAGAGCGTGAGCTGAAGGCAAAACAAACTAAAAACATGGATAAATGAAAGGAAAGATAAAAATGAAGGTTTCGGTTGCATGTGACCATGGAGCATTTGAGTTAAAGGAAGCAATCAAAAAGCATCTTGAAGAAAAGGGAATAGAATATACAGATTTCGGATGCTATTCAAAGGAATCTGTAGATTATCCTCGTTTTGCCTATGCAGCGGCATCTGCTGTTGCAAAGGGAGAAGCAGATTACGGTATCATCTGCTGTACGACAGGTCTCGGTGTTTCAATGGCAGCAAATAAGGTCAAGGGCGTTCGCGCAGCAGTATGTACAAGCGTTCATCTTGCAGAAATGACGCGCCGCCATAACAACGCAAATGTTATTTGTATGGGTCAGGCTGTTGTAAGTGAAGAGCTTGCTTTTGAAATGATAGATAAATTTCTTTCGACCGAGTTTGAAGGCGGCCGCCACTGCCGCAGGGTCGATCTTATCACAGACATTGAAAACGGCAAGGAGATCTGAAGGATCAAAAGAGGGTGTGAAAAAAAGAATGTTCTTTTTTATCAGCCTTTGAATCATCTGATCATCCGATAAAATACAGCTTACGATCAGATCACTGCTTTGAGACAATGTGCAATAAAGTAAGAAAGCGTTGCTGCAATAGCAAAAACGGCATTATATGCATCTTTACAACTGTCCGCCCGACCGTTGCTGCGCAGTGACCGGGCTATTAAGAATTCTTTTTTTCAGGGGTTCCAGGCGCGAAGCGCCTGGACCCCCTGAAAAAACACTATAAAACGTGCGCCGCAATGTTAGGCGCACCCCAAGGGTTACTTCCTGCGGGCGCACGTGGGTGGTTTCAGGGGCTGTGAATAATTCTACAGCCCCTTTAATACTTATAGCAGTGCGCCGCAAGGCAGTCGCACTCTTTTTGTTTAGTCAAAAACGATCAGCAGCCGCATCCGCAGTTGTTGTCATTGCAGCCGCAGCCGCCGTTATTGCCGCAACCGCATCCGCCGCCGTTGCCGCAGCAGCAAAGGATGATTATGAGAAGAATGATCCAGCTGCAATTACCATTACCAAAACAATTGTTACCACACATAAGTGATTCCTCCTTTTATTGTTTACACTACATAATACTCTTAACCGGGAAAAGTGTTACTCAGACCGACTACACCTTCGGCGCGACCGGGCTATTTTAAGACTTGTTTTTTCAGAGGTGCCGCAAGGTAAGCGCACGAGATTCAGCAAAACAACGTATACTTCAGATTCTTCATGGAGTGATAGTTAGTAAGCAAACAGTTTTTTCACAACCTTCTTTCTGAAAAACCTATAATAAGATGATCTTTGGTCTTTAGTATATCGAAAAGCTGCCTATTGACAAACGAAAAATAATAGTGTAAAATGAAAACGGTTTTCAAATTCCCTGCGCAACAAACGCTTAGAGGTGAAGAAAATGAACAGCGGCAGCGGATATAAAACAAAGCAGAGACAGGCTATTCTTGATTATCTGATACAGAATAAAGAGAAGCATGTTACAGTCAGCAAGATATCCGATTATCTTGAAAGCGACGGCAATCATGTCGGGGTCACTACAATTTACCGGCACCTTGATAAGCTTCTTGAACAGGGGCTTGTCAGAAAATATACCGTAGACGGTACTACCTCGGCATGCTTTCAGTATACTGACCCTGACGGCTGCTGCAGTGAGCATTTTCATCTGAAATGCGAAAAATGCGGAAAACTGTACCATCTCAGCTGTGAGCATGTATCTGAGCTTTGCTCTCATATATACAGTGAACATGGTTTCCGCATAAACCTTTGCAGAACTGTACTTTACGGGGTATGTGAAAACTGTATTTCAGAGGAAAAAGGAGAAATATCAGAATGAAAAGGATAATTGCGCTTTTACTCGGCGCTGCGCTTGTTGCAGCTATGCTTTGTGCCTGTGTGCCGGCAGATGATAAAAACGAGGACAGTGACAGACTCAGCATAGTTACTACGATTTTCCCTCCATATGACTTTGCAAGACAGATCGCTGGTGAAAATGCGGATATCAATATGCTTCTTAAGCCCGGAATGGAGAGCCACAGCTACGATCCCACGCCTCAGGATATTATCATGATCCAGAACTGTGACCTTTTTATTTACTGCGGCGGTGAATCGGATAAGTGGGTGGATAGTATTCTTTCTTCAGGAAAAATGCCGAAAAAGATTATTTCTATGATGGACTGCGTAGATGCAGTTGAAGAGGTCGTAAAAGAAGGTATGACCGTCGATGAGGAAGAGGAAGAGGGCGACAGCGTAGAATACGATGAGCATGTCTGGACCTCTCCGAGAAACGCTTCACTTATTACCAGAAAGATATCAGAGGCA
>CADCPT010000008.1 GCA_902803385.1 uncultured Ruminococcus sp. | reverse complement strand
TGTTTTTTCAGGGGTGCCAGGCGCGAAGCGCCTGGCACCCCTGAAAAAACAAATTTTTAGCAGCCCGGTCGCGCCGGAGGCACGGTCGGGCGATCAGTCGTACAGATGTATATGAAGTCGTTTTTTCTATTTCAATGACGCTTTCCTACTTTATTGCGTACTGTCTCAAAGTAGTGATCAGACGGTAAGCCATATTATATCGGATATTTAGATGATTCAGAGGCTTGTAAAAAAAGAAAATAGATTTTTCACATCCCCCTGAAAAAACTATTAAAAAGTGCGCCGCAGGACAGACGCGTCCAAAGTTGCATGTGACCTCTTTATACGGATAAGGATCATTGCCCCGACGATCAGTGTGATCACTGTCAAAACCGACATAGCGGTAACGTTATATCCGAAAGCAAGCTCTGTCGAAAGCTTTATAAGCTTATCCTCCGCAAGCCCCGATATCATAAGCCCTGCAAGTCCGGTAGTAATATTGTTTATCGCCATATGTGCAACACCGGCTGTAAGAGAAGAGCCCGTTGCTTTTGTAAGGGCGGTAAGATAAAAGCTGAATCCGATGCAGGCAACGCACATCAGTATGATCCCAAGCCATGGGTCGCCCCAGTAGCCCTTGCCGAAATCATGACCGCATGCGATGAGCGGAGCATGCCACAGTCCCCAGATAATACCGGTCACAAGAATAGCGGCGGCGGAAGGCATGAGTTTTTCAAGCTTTGGTGTGAGATAGCCGCGCCAGCCGAATTCCTCTCCGAAGCCGAACATGAACGCCGATACCGACATCGAGATAAGATAGAGTGCGACAGAGCCTGCCTCGCCGTAATTGGTATTCTTAAGTACCTCGGCCAGGCTGTCTGACGGCAGGAGAAACAGTGCGGCACACATAACGATGACCAGCGAACAAAGCACAGGCACCAAAAGAGCTATGCAGTAATACTTTTTTTGCCCTTTGAATCTGAGGTTCAGGGTCAGATCGGCTGTTCCCTCTTTTGTTATTATCCTTGTGAGGATATTTGCAAGAGCGGGACAGAGCATAGCGACAGAACATATGATACCGTAAAAATCCCCTTCCATCGTCCAGCCGCATTTTGCTATGTAGATGAATATCATTATAAACGGGAGCGCAAAGGCTATCAGCAGGAATATAACGAGCCTGATCAATGTTACTTTTTTATTTTTCATAATGCTCGCCTCCATTCAGATAAACCTTACAGCTGATGCGGTAGGAAATGTAATACAGAATCAGCGTTACGGGCGGTGTAAGCAGCAGGAAATAATTGCTGTTGTCCTGAGCAAGATCCTTGAGCCAGAAAACAAGCCTGACAGGATCGCCGAATATCGAAAGATCACCGAAGCATAAATAAGCTGCGCCAGCAAAAGCTATCAGAAGGCAGATTATCTCTCTGATCTTTTCGCCCTTTTTGACGCCGAAAGCGAGCATAAAGGGCATCTCGATCGAATACAGCAAAAGCAGCATCCATATAAACTGCATTCCGAGAGTCTGAAAAATTGTGATATCAAGCCCCATCGACGCCGCGGAAATACTGCCTATAACATTCATCAGATTATATGTTACGGTCGCTGTAATAAAGCACATAAGGTATTTTGAGCCTACCTGTTTTTTTAAGCCGTCCTCTGTCGAGACTATGAAAGCCTGCCATTTTTTCATCTCGTCATTCTGATTGATGCACGGCTCAAGGAACAAAAGGATGAAGAAAACACAGATGCTGCACAGCATATACATAAGTCCAAGCTCCCAGTCCTCAAGCCTTTCACTGCCGAAAACTGTGACCGAGATCATTACTGCGAGCATTGCCAGCTCAAAGAAGCCCAATACCAAAAACATAGGTATAATAGTTTTCTTGTTTGATACGATCTCCTTATATAACAGACCGAGCATTATTCCTCACCCCTTTTCATCAGCTTGTCTGAGAGTAAATATCCGAGCGGTATTATCACGACTGCCGCCGCGGCAAGTACTATGAATACGGTATTGAGTGAGGGAGTAAACTTGTCTCTCAAAAAGCTCATAAGCTCAATATCCTCCCGCCCGTCGAGCTCCTTAACAAGCGAAAATGAATATAACATGAATCCGCCGTATATTATTATCCCCAGAGCAGTTACGATAACAGTTCTTTTTTTCTTATCTGTGATTATCAGGTAAAATGGGATATAAATATATACATACCACACTGCGATCAACAGGATGATCGTCAGATTCCTGAGCATATTCAGATTGAAGCCGTCTCCCGAAATGAGTGAAAACAGCAGCACATAAATAAACCCGGTAACGTAAGCGGTCAGCATAAGTATCGCGGAAAACAAATACCTCTCCCCGATCATCATCTTGTTTGTAACAGGACCTGAAAAACAGTATTTGTTCCAGCCGCATATTTCGTCCTTGTCAAACGGAAACACCGACATAATTGCAAGATCTATTAATATGATAACGGGCGGAACATACCGAAAAATGAACTTCATGTTCTTGAGATTTTCAACGTCATCTGATTTTGCGATATTACCGTAATACATACTCAGTTGTATCATAACCAGAATGGCAATACTGATAAGAAAATATATATATCCCAGAATGATATGCTTTTTCGTCAGGGTAAAGTCCTTGTAAATAAGCCCTTTCATTACTGCCACTCCTTTTTTTCGCGGCGGACGTAATACAGCATTATCTCTTCGAGAGTAGTGCTGTCCATCGTCAGACCGCTGTATTTTTTTGCGGCGGCATTTTTGTCGCTTACCATTACTTCTGCGCCGAAATCAGTAATTCGTGCGGTGATAAAGTCCTCAGGGGCAATATCCTTGTATTCGTTCTTTTTGCACTTGATGACTGCGTGATTCTCTACTATAACATCCTTTTCGCCCGACAGCAGTATCTTGCCCCTGTCAATGAAGGTAACGCTGTCTGCGATCTTTTCAAGGTCAGTGGTGATATGTGAGGACATTAGAATGCTGTTTTCCTCGTCCTGTAAGTATTCGAGGAAGATGTCCAGTATTTCATTTCTTACGACCGGATCAAGTCCCGTTGTTGCCTCATCCATAATAAGCAGCCTTGCGCCGTGAGAGAGGGCCGTTGCTATCTGCAGCTTCATTTTCATGCCCTTTGACAGCTCGCCGATGCGCTTTTTTCTCGGCAGTGCAAAGCGGTCAAGATATGTAAAGAACTGCTCCTTGTCCCACCTTTCAAACAGATCGGACAGAATGATATTTAGCTGATTTGCATTCAGCGTTTCGTGGAAGGGTATCTCGTCGAATACGGCGGATATCTGTTTTTTTACTTCGCTTTCGTTTTCGGTATTGTCAAGCCCGAGCATCCTTATGGTGCCGCTGTCCTTTTTGATAAGGTTGAGCAGCAGCTTTATAGTCGTGGTCTTACCTGCGCCGTTCTGACCGATAAAGCCCATAATGCTGCCCTTCGGGACATTGAAGCTGACATTGTCCAGTGTGAAACCGTCATATCTTTTTGTAAGGTTTTCGATCTCGATAGCATTTTTATAATCCGACATATTCATTCTCCTTCGTATATAATATTGATAATATCAATAAGCTCTTCCCGGCTGATACCGCAGCTTTTTGCCTTTTCCGCAGCGGCAGAAAGGCTTACCTCTATCTGACGAAGAGCCTCCTCCCGCAGAAGCTCCTTGTTCTGTGCCCTGACAAAGCTGCCCTTGCCCGTAAAGGATTCTATAAAGCCCTCCCGTTCAAGCTCCTCATAGGCACGCTTTGTAGTGATAATACTTATTCTGAGCTGCTGCGCAAGGTTGCGCATTGAAGGAAGCGGGTCTCCACCCTGCAGCTCGCCGTTCATTATCATTTCCTTGACCTGAGATGTGATCTGTTCATAGATCGGCTTCCCGGAGGAATTACTTATCAGGATATCCATGCCGTCCTCCCAAATTGTATATATACGTTATACACATTATAGATAATATATACTATTTTGTCAATAGCCTTTCTAAAGTTTTTTCATTTTTTGTTTGGCATTTCGCCCGAAGGAAGTGAACTTAGAGTTTTTCAGAGGAGCCAAGCGCGACGCTTCTGGCACCTCTGAAAAAACACTATAAAAAGTGCGCCTACCCTGCGGCGCACTTCCTGTATAGGATAAAGCCAGGTCGCACCGAAGGTGCGGTCTGGCGCATCAGGCGCACGAACGCACAAAGTAAGAGCATAAAGATATTGATTTACCATCCGGAATGCATTATAATAGTTATATAGATTCTGTGGAAATGATCAAGATATTTAGTGTATAAAGCTGATCGGTACGGAGGAAAAAATGAAAAACAAATCAATTATCATCATAGTATCAGTTCTTATTGCCATCGTCCTGTGCTTTTTGGGAGGAGTCGTACTGCTCAGAGTGGCTATTGACGCCATTCAGGCCGAAGCCCTCAGAAAGCTCAGCGTTTATGACTTTCCTACAAGCGGCATCCTTTTGAGATATGAGATCGGCACCGGCATAGACGACCATAATTTTGAGAATGAGGACTACGAATACGAAACATACAATATCACAAATGAAGATAACTACCTTATTACCGTTTATGCTGACGGTGAGGTCGAGCTGAGGCATTTCACAAGCAGCACGAAATCATCATTTTTCAGCGATCCTCCCGTATACGATTATGAGCTTTCCCGGCAGCAGCTGGAGGAGCTCAAAAGCGCTGTATCATCCTCCGGCATAAAGGCAGTTAACAGCGAAGACCCTTCCTACTGGGAAAGAGATAATACATGCCCGAAAATAATCATAAAAGACGGTGAAGCGGTAATATCCGTCAGCAAAAATCAGTGCAAAAAGGGGAGCAGATTCCTTGAACAGAAGCAGAGCACCCTGGAGCTTTTTGAAAAAATACCTGATCTGATAGGAAAAGAAAAGCTCGAGCAATACCTTGCCGAGCTTGAAGAATGGAAAAAAGGAGACAAAGCGATCTACGATTTCAGCTACAACAAGAATGATTACAGCTCTGTCAGTATGTTCCGCTACTACGAGGAGCTTTACGGAACGGGAGATCCCGCAAATGAATCTGTAATTCTTATCATCAGTCTCAAGGAAAACGGAATAACGTGGGTTGGCGGCAGCTATCCCGGCTCCGACGAGGCGGCACAGAAACGGTACGAGGAATTGAATGCCAAAACGAAAAGCTCTGTAAAGCCGACGGAGCTGAAGAAAATACAGAAAGCTATGCAGGATAATCACTTTGAAAAATACTGCAAGGAAACTCCCGTGGGATATGAGCCCTCCGTCTCAGACATTGTCGGACGCTACCGCACAGTGAGATTTCTGACAGCAGCCTGCAACGGATCGAAATACTATATTATAGACGACGGCAGTGATCCTGAGGTCAGAGCGATCATAGATTCATTTCTTGAGGTCGTGTCAGACGGAACGATAGACCCGGATGAATGTTATCAGTGGAGCGATAATCACACGGATCTGTCACAGAACAATAAGGGGTAAATAAATGAAAAACAAATCAATTATCATTATCATAACCATATTGCTTGCGACCATCCTGGCTTTTTTAGGGGGAGTTGTTCTGCTCAGGGCAGGCATAGATTCCATTCAGGCGGAGGATTCCTACAGCACCACAAAGGAAGAATGGGAAAATATAGACAAGCAGATATAAGCTGCCAATGCTTCGTCGGAGACAAGCATATATACCGGCGAATACTATTGATAAAAGGAGCATCCGAAATTGAACAGAAGTAAAATAATAACTGCTGCAAAGGGAGAGACAAAGGCCGACCTTGTGCTGAAAAACGGAAAAATAATAAATGTATTTACCGGTGAGATAACCGAAGGAGACCTTGCCGTAAAGGACGGTATCATTCTTGGAACGGGTAATTACAGCGGCATTGTCGAACGCGATCTCGGCGGCAGATATGTCTGCCCCGGCTTCATAAATGCGCATGTGCATGTAGAGTCATCTATGGTCACCCCGAAAAGCTATGCCATTGAAGAAATGCGCCAGGGCACTACAACGATAATAACAGATCCGCACGAAATAACAAATGTCGGCGGTATGCTTGCGCTGAAGAACATCCTTGACGCTGCCAAACGCTGCAGCATCAACTATTATGTTATGCTGCCGAGCTGCGTTCCGGCTACACCGTTCGAGCATGCCGGCGCAACTCTGGATGCATGGGAGCTGAAAAGCCTTAAAAACGACAGAAATGTTTTAGGCCTTGGCGAAATGATGAATTTTGTCGGCGTTCTCGGATGCAGCGAAGATGTGATCAGCAAGCTCGAGATCTTCGACGACATGACAATAGACGGTCATTTTCCGTTCGGAAGCGGAAAGGATCTGAACGCCTATGCGGCAGCCGGTATCGAAACAGACCACGAAAGCGTAAGCTTTGAAGAGGCAAGGGAAAAGCTCAGGGCTGGTATCGCTGTGCTAGTGCGTGAAGGCTCAGCAAGCCGCAACCTTGACGCCATCATCAGCGGTGTGGTCGAAAGCGGGATATCGACAGAGCGGCTCGCCTTCTGCACTGACGACAAGCACCTTGCGGACATTCGCCGCGACGGAACGATACGCTATAATATCCGCCGCAGCATAGAGCTTGGTATGGATCCCGTAAAGGCTATTCAGATCGGCACTATCAACGCTGCACGCATATACGGTCTGAAAAGAACAGGCGCTCTGGGCTGCGGATACAAGGCGGATATAGTTATCCTTGACGATCTGAAGGAAATGAGTATCTTCGATGTATATAAAGACGGGATCCCGGTAGACGACCTGCCGGAATCAACAAACGTCAGATACAGCACTGAGCTTATCGGGGATGTCAATACAGGAAGCACGGAAAATATGAGCTTTGACGTACCGGTACGGTATGAAAACCACGTTATCGGCATAGTCGGAGGTCAGATCGTAACAAAGGATATCGTAATGAGCGCCGATGAGCTCAAAGCCGGTATAAGATCCGGTGAAGTAATAAAGATAGCCGTTATTGAGCGTCATAATGCAACAGGTTTCCACTCTGCCGCATATATAAAGGGCTACGGGCTCCGTCACGGAGCGGTCGCCACAACGGTAGCTCATGACAGCCACAATATCGTTATGGCAGGCGACAACGACGCAGATATGCTCCTTGCTGTTGAAACTCTGAAAAACATCGGCGGAGGTTATGTTATTGTTCGTGACGGCGAGGTTATAAGTTCCCTTCCCCTTGTGCTCGGAGGACTGATGAGCAGTAAAAAGCCGGGGGAATTCATTCCAGAGCTTGAAGGAATAATAGCAAAAGCATATGAAATAGGAGTAAGCCGTGATATCGACCCGTTTATCACGCTTTCATTCATGGCGCTTCCGGTCATTCCTGAGCTAAGGATCACCGACTGCGGACTTTTTGATGTGACAACAATGTCTTTTGTAAAATAGTATTTCTTTTCAGTGTTTTTCAGGGGTGCCTGCACGGTAGTTTCACACTGTCGGGGCTGTGAAATTATTCGCAGGCCCTGAAACCAATCACGTGCGCCTACCTTGCGGCGCCGGCGTGCCGCCGGTGTCAATTCGCGCTGTCGCTCACTTCGTTCGCTCTGAATTATCACCCGGAGGC
>CADCPT010000007.1 GCA_902803385.1 uncultured Ruminococcus sp. | reverse complement strand
TGTTTTTTCAGGGGTGCCAGGCGCTTCGCGCCTGGCACCCCTGAAAAAACACTATAAAAAGTGCGCCGCAAGGTAGGCGCACTTGACTGGTTTCAAGGGGTTGCCGTCAGAATCCTTATTTTGCGACAGTCCCTCTGAAAAAAACACAATAATAAATGATTTAAGAATACCACTACCATTCAATACTTTCTACCGGCACAGGATCGGGATTTACTGCATTGCTAATCACCTGTCCGCTCCTCATCTGTATCACCCTGTTTGCCATAGGGGAAATAGATGAGTTATGTGTTATAAGTACTACAGTCATTCCGTCTTCGCGGCACATAGTCTGCAAAAGCTTCAGAATAGATTTGCCTGTATTGTAATCAAGCGCTCCCGTCGGTTCATCACAAAGAAGAAGCTTGGGCTTTTTCGCAAGAGCCCTTGCTATTGATACTCTCTGCTGTTCTCCGCCGGAAAGCTGAGCCGGAAAATTATTCATCCTGTTTTCAAGTCCGACATTTTTCAGCGCAAGCTCTGAGTCCATGCTGTCCTTACAGATCTGAGTGGCAAGCTCGACATTTTCTTTTGCCGTAAGATTCGGGATGAGATTATAGAACTGAAAAACGAAGCCTATGTCATAACGTCTGTAGGAAGCAAGCTCATGTTTGTTGAGACGGCTTATCTCCCTGCCGCCGACAATTATCCTTCCCTCATCACAGGAATCTATTCCGCCGAGAATATTCAGAACGGTCGTTTTGCCTGCTCCGGAAAGACCGACGATCACGGCGAATTCACCCTCGTTTATTGAGAATGAAACCCCGTTTGCAGCATTTATTGTTACTTCGCCCATTCTGTAACGTTTATACACATTTTCAAATTTTACAAAATCCTTTTGCATAACAATACCTCTGTCTATTATAGTATTATATTGTTATTCTCTGTTCCAATCATCATTCAGACTGCTTCTTATTGCAGAATGTTCACATTCCATATCTGCTATCTCGGAGATACTGCTGTCAAGTCCGAGGATGGTATTCAGCGATACAAGTCTTGCATGCTCCTGCTTGTGCTTTTCTGCTCCGCAAAGAAACTGCCACCAGCCGTCATCATCGTGTGCGGCATAAAGAATAGGGGAGTCGTTTTCAATTATGTGACTGCATGTTATGCAGGCAGTGTCCGGGCTTTCACGGAAAGGGAATTTTATGTTTTCCAAGTTGATTACATCCTTTCAGATCCTGTTTTTGTCAAGCCATTTTACTGCTGCTTCCGAAACTGTCTTTAATGCAGCTTCGTCAAAGGGAGATCCGAGACCGGCGGTTTCAACAAGCTCAGTAAATGTCTGTGTTCCGGCCTTCCTTACAAGCTTCATATACTGCTGCCATGCAGCATTGATGTCGCTTTGCATCAATACCCAGAATTCAAGCGCAACTGTCTGTGCAAGACAGTAATCAATGTAATAAAACGGATTCTCGTAAATATGAAGCTGTCTTTGCCAGCCTTTTCCTTCACCGTAGAAAGCACTTCCGTCAAGTCTCAGCCACGGCATATATTTGCCGAGAAGCTCAGCCCATATACCGTGTCTTTCTTCCGGTGTCAATTCCGGTCTTTCATAAACGATATGCTGAAAATGGTCAACCATAGTTCCGTACGGAATAAATGTGATCGCATCAAAAAGGTGACTGTATCTGAATTTATCAGCTTGATCTCCAAAAAATTCTTTGCTCTTTTTCCAACCGAAGAACTCCATTGCCATGGAATGTATTTCACAGCTTTCAAGTGTGGGACTTTGCAGGGATGAAGGCACTATATCCCTTGCCATATAGTATGCAAAGGCATGCCCTGCCTCATGAGTAATAACTTCAACGTCATCAGACGTACCGTTGAAATTGGAGAAGATGAAAGGAAGTTTATAGTCAGGGAAGCTTGTACAGTAGCCTCCGCCTGCTTTTCCTTTTTTGCTGAGTACATCCATTAGTCCGCAGCTGAACATAGTATCAATGAATTCCGAGGTCTCGGGTGACAGCTCATGATACAGGTCTTTTCCAGTGTTCAGAATGTCGTCGGAATTGCCCGAAGGACAAGGATTGCCGTCACTGAATTTAAGAGCGGCGTCTGCAAAACTGAGCGGATACTCCATTCCGGTGCGTTCAGCCTGTTCTTTGAAAAGTCTCTCCGCAACAGGTACAATGTATTTCAGAACAGCTTTTCTGAATCTGTCTATATCTTCAGGTCCGTAGCAGTTTCTTGTCATCTGAAGATATCCTAAGGCAACAAAATTATCATAACCGAGCTTTTTTGCCATCTTTGTGCGGAGTACGACCATTTTATCGAAGATATCATCAAGCTCTTTACCGTTTTCCTTGTAGAACTCGCCTTCTGCAAGCCATGCCTTTCGTCTTGTATCATTATCTGTGCTTTGCTTGAACGGCTGCATTTGTGAGACTGTCCGTTTTTCGCCCCCGAAATCTATCTGAGCGGATGCTATAAGCTTCTGATAAGCTGTTTCAAGCTTGTTGGTTTCCTGGGTCTCAGGTATTATTTCGGGGGAAAAAGATCTAAGCTGCAATTCAGCGTTTTTAAAAAGAAGTGTACCGTATTTTTCTTCAAGCTGTGGCCTGAATCTGCTTTCCGTAAGGATCCTTGTAAATCTCAGATCAAGCTCGGCGAAAAGTGGAGATACCTCATCTATATACTCAACCTCTTTTTCGTAGAATTCATCAAGTGTGTTTATGGTATTTCTTGTATATGCAAGACTCATCATCGTTTCTAAATGAGAGCTTTCACGATCCCATTCAAGAAAAGCTTTTTCTGCTTCTGAAGCTGAATCGGCATTTTTAAGGTCGGAACAGATTTTTTCCGCTCTGAGCTTGACTTCTTCAATATCAGGTCTTGTATATTCCATCTCAGAAAATTTCATATATCGTTCCTCCACATCTATATTACTATTATTCTACCCTAAATGATCTGAAAAATCAATTATAATATTCTGTGATCGTTCAGCAGTGCGCCTACCCTGCGGCGCACTTTCCTATAGTGTTTTTTCAGGGGTGCCAGGCGCTTCGCACCTGACACCCCTGAAAAAACAAATTTTTAATAGCCCGGCAGCACCGAAGGTGCGGTCGGGCTGAAGAGTATTACAACACCGTTCTGTATGGATAATAATTACTTTCTTTTTCCGAACAGTCTCAGTAATTGGATAAACAGATTGATGAAATCAAGATACAGTGCAAGCGCTGAGTTTACGGCACTTCTTTTGAGCATTTCATCATTGTGCTGAAGAGCTAAATACTGCTTTTTGATCTTCTGGCTGTCCCATGCGGCATATCCCACAAATATAACAATACCTAAAACGCCTATCAGAAGGTCAAGCATCGGGAAATGAAAGAAAAATCCAAGTATTGTGAATCCAAGCAATGCAACGAGTCCGAACAGAAGCACATATCTGATCTTGGAAAGATCCAGTTTTGTAACAGCACCGAAAAATGCCATGGCTCCGAAAAGACCGGCAGTGACCGCAAAGCAGAAGAATGCCGAGCTTGCCTCAAAGAGTATCAGCGTAGGTGCAATGGTTATTCCGTTAAGAGCTGAATATACAAAGAACAGTATAAGGCTAACGGTAGAGTTCATCTTTCCTATGAACAAGCCGAGAACGAATACCAGTACTAATTCTGCAATTATAGCTCCGAAAAGAAGCTCAATGTTGCTTTCGATAAACTCCAGTGTTCTGCTCTGATTCAGCACTGCGATAAGGCCTATGGAGAACGTGATGCTAAGCCCGATAAACATCCATAAATACACTTTTCTTACATACTGGGAAAGAGTTATTGAAGCTTTTCCCGTACCTGTACTGAAAGCATCATAACCCATGCTGTTTGCCGGAGCACCGTAATTCTGTCCGAAGCTTCTGTTGTTTGCAGGGTGGTTTACTCCGGGATCGTATCCGTCGGTATAGTTGTTTCCTGCATAGCCGCTGAAGCCGTCGGTGTCGTTATTGAAGCCGCCGCTTTGGTTGTTGTTCATAAAGACCATCCTTTCTGTAAATCAATAGTTTATTTCCATATTTCGTTCTGATCAAATTTGAAGCTTTCTGCAAATTCAACATCCATATCTCCGCGGTTTTTGCTGCTTGAGCCGCTTAATCCCGAGTCTACGGCTAATCCGAATAATCTGAAAATAAGTGTAGCAAAGGTTACATAATGACCTATTGCAGCTACAATAGCATGTTTATACAGAGTATTGTCATCGACAATATATTCATCATAGGAACGTTTTACCGAAATAGAATCAAACGCAGAATAGATCAGAAGTATTCCGGCAAATATCATTATCGGGTCTCTTATTGCGGGATCTACGGGAATGTAATAGCATATTACGAGAAATAACACTTCACCGGCTCCTGATGCGCACAGCAGCCCGGGAATCGAGGTGAGTGCCTTTTTACTGATAAGGCTTATCATAGAAGTAATGAACAGCACAGCAGCGCACAAAAGATATCCGTATAAGAAAACCGTATTATCGGGTATAAAGAATACTGCTGCCGGCGTCGTACATAATCCGCAGCAGGCACTGAATATAACAAAAGCTCCGGATGCAAAGCCAAGCCCTTTTTTTGTTATAGGATTATAGAGTAAAGCTCCGCCGATAAAAAACAGCAGAAGGGGAGTAAAATCAATTATAAAATCTGACATGACCGCATTTCTCATACCTGTTCTTATTGCCGGAAAAAACGGATCGATCATTTTGAGTATCTCAATAGAAAGCATTGATCCGATAAACGATAAAACAAGCCCCGCAGCGCTCCATAAATGAGAAACAGCAGCAAAATGATAATACGGCATATCATAATCATCTTTTTTTATTACTTTAGCGGGAGCGACATCATTATATTCCGATTCCTTGTAACCCTGATAGTAGAACTGTTCGGAGTTTCTTCTCAGCTGCTCATAATTGGGTTGAAATGAGTAGTGTTGACTCGGGTCGTCCACAGGAGGAAAGGCATTGGGATTTAGCTGTGAAGGATTATATCCCGTATTGCCGTAGTAGCCCCGATAGTATGGATCCGGACCCTTGTAGCCCTCATAGCCTTCAAATCCCGAGTTATCATAGTATCCCTGAAAGCCCTGGAAATCCGGGTCATCGTCAAAATGTCCGCTCTGGTTTCCGTATTCATCAGTATAGCCTCTGGAGAATGCATCGTTTATATAGCTTCCGTCACTTCCGGGAACATTCTGATAGAAATGAGGGCTGTGCGGATTAAATTCATCAGGAGCAGGCTCCGGCTGAGGAAAATCACGTTCAAAATCGTCGTTCATGGCCTTTCCCTTTCATAAAGCATAGAGTTGGTCTGATTTATTTATAATATACTATATTATATCGTAATAGTCAATTACTCTGATATTTTTTTGGTAATTATAAAATCAGCCTCCGCACCGTATGGATGGAAGATAATATTCTGAACGTTTCCTGCGCTTGCATAGAATCTGTTTTCCGTAAAAACAGGATAAAAAACGGCATTGTCGCAAAGGTATTGCTCAGCAGTGCGAGAAGCATCGATAGTGCCGGTTGCCGGATTCTTTCTGACGTTCTGGATCAATGAATCATAGTTCTCGTCCATTAACGCAGAGGGATTGAATTCAGAACTGCTTTCAAACATTTCAAGGGTAGATAAAGGTGTTTCTCCCTGTATGGTGAGTGGAACGATAACAGCCTCAAAGCTTCCTTCGCTTACTCTGTCTTTCAGAACAGACAAAGAAACAGGCTCTTTATTGAAATACCCGTTTGTCAGCTCATTCCAGCATTCGATCATGTGATTTGCCATTTTACCCGAGTATTCATCATCAGGACAAAGAATAGTTATTGTCGGAGCGGAAGCGGCCCCGAGCTCCTTAAGAGCTTCCTGCAAAAGCTGTTTTGGTCTTGGATACGGAGTGAAGGAAATATCTCCTGCAGCTGCACGGTATTTCTTTCCTTCGGCCTGGGCGCTGTCCGGTATGATATGTGTCGTTTCACTGCAGCCGGAAGGAATAAAAGAGTTGAGCTTATATCTGTCAAGCGAAGACAGCAGGGATCTCCTAAGAGCTGTGTTTTTTAGGTATTCGTTCTGTGTGTTGAAGGTGATACCCCATACGGTGTCTCCAAAGCTTGTAAGTAAAAGACCTGATGCTTTTGCTTTTTCTATCTCAGATGATGATATAGAGCCGCAGTCTGTTTCACCGGTATCTATTGCAGAGCAGATATTATCATAATGCTTACCTATTGAAATATTTACCCCTGCCGGAATTACCTCATTTTCGCCCTTATAGTATTCATTTCTTCTGATACAGATATATTCATCATGCGCCCATCCGTTTTCTCTGACATAGAAAGCGCCGTTTGAAAGTATCTTGTCATCGAGCCTGCCGTATTGCCCTGCAGTATTTTCAAAGAAGCTTTTGCTGCACGGCATAGCAGGGGGAGTGGACAGAACGCTCAGAAATGTCGGATCAGGGTATTCAAGCTGGATTATCAGCTTGTCATCTGCAAGAGCAAATATCCCGAGACTGTCTTCTTCTGCTGCACCGGAATGGTATTTTTCCGCATTTTTAATCGAAAACAGGGAAGAGGCAGTCGGAGACATGGTTTCCGGGGCAAGTGCCCTTTTTATACCGAAGACAAAATCCTGAGCAGTGACCGGAGTATTGTCATTCCATCTGATGTCTTTTCTGAGGTCAAAGGTGTACATCATTCTGTCTGTGCTGATATCCCATGACTGAGCCGCTCCGGGTACTGTATTGTTATCCTTGTCAATCCTTGTCAGACCTTCAAAAATATTCAGTATCACAAGTCTTGCACCTGCATCATTGGCTATTTGCGGATCGAGCGTAATTGGTTCGTTATCTATATTATAATATATGATCTGATCATGAGGGTCTTCCGGTTCATTTTTGCATCCGGCAAATGAAAGAGCAATAATTACTGCTGCGATCAGCAAAGCCGGGAGCTTCAGAGCTGTAGCTTTTTTCAAGACATATTCCTCCGATTCTATGATAACCATATAATATAATCAAAGACAAATAAAGTCAACAACAAAACTGATACAGTTAAATTACAACAATGTATTCTGAAAAAACAAACAAAAAAGTATAATAATATACAAAAAAGTGTTTGATTTTGTACTTGATTATGATATAATAAAAAAAGATAAATAAAAATAATGTAACAAAAGGAGGGTTCAATATGGTGATCACGATCGCAAGACAGTTTGGCAGCGGCGGCAGGGAGATCGGACGCAGGCTTGCAGATAAGCTTTCAATACCTTTTTACGATAAAAGGCTTATTACTATTGCAGCAAAGGAAAGCGGAATGGATCCGGAGCTTTTGAAAAGTGTTGACGAAAAGGCGGCCAACAGTCTTCTATATGCGCTTTCAATGGGAGCTGCGGCCGCGATAGACGGCGGTTTTTATCTTACTCCTGAGCTTCCCATGAATGACAAGCTTTTCCTCCTTCAGCACGATATTATAAAAAAACTGTCAGCCGAGCCATGTGTTATTATAGGCCGCTGCGGAGACTATGTACTGAAAAACAGAAAAGACTGTGTCAAGCTGTTTATTTATGCAGATCTTGACAAGAGGATAGATTATGCGGTCAAAAAGCATGGTGTCCCTCCCGAGAAGGCAAAGTCAGTTGTAAGCAGGACGGATAAGGTGCGCGCAAATTACTATAATTATTATTCTTCTGAAACATGGGGAGATCCGAATATCTATGATCTTTGCATAAACAGCGGCACTCTGGGAACAGATGGAAGCGTGGAGCTTATCTGCTGTTATCTGAAGCAAAGGGGAATGATCTGAACAATGCAGAAAAGGATCATTTTGCTCTTTTTATCAGTTGGTATTCTTGTTTTTTCTTCCGGATGCGTTAAAGAGGAGCTTCCTCCTCCGTATACTGCCGAGCAGTACAGTGCGGATGATACAATGAAAGAACAGATATCCGACACCCTTACGGAGTATTTCAATGCTGTTGCAGCGCAGGATCATAATGCTCTTATGCGCTGCACAACGCAGTCATTTATCTGGAATACCGACGAGACCGCTTTTTATGATAGTTGTCGTGATGTTATTTCCTATTCGGATGTTACCCCGGATTATTCTGAATTATATGAACACAGCGGCGATTTTTTTCTTCCGGTCAGTTATACGCTGACGGTCATGGATGATCCTGAAAGCTCCGACGGAGCCTGTGAAAGCATACTCAGGACCGAGTCTTTTCATTTTGAGATATCCGACGAAGGCTGCCTGATAAGCGGTATCAGCAGTGTTCTTGTCGGATGAGAAATCTATAACGGAGGTAAACATTTCAATGAATAATGAAGAGCTTTATATAAGCAACCTGCTTGATCTGTCAAAAAGCCTTGCGGCAGGTATTTTTGATGGTCTGACATATCCCTGGGAGGCCTTGCCGAAGATAAAGGAATACATTCTTTCGGTGGGTGAAACGCTTTCCGAGGATGAATATGAGCATGCCGGCGATGGCATCTGGATAGCAAAAAGCGCAAAGGTTGCTCCCACAGCTTATATCGCCGGACCTGTCATTATCTGCCCTGAGGCTGAGGTGCGCCATTGTGCGTTTATCAGGGGCAGTGCGATAATCGGAACACAAAGCGTTATAGGAAATTCGACCGAGCTTAAAAACTGCATAATCTTCCGTAATGCCCAGGTTCCGCATTATAACTATATAGGTGATTCTATACTGGGATATAAGGCTCACCTTGGTGCCGGGGCAATAACCTCAAATCTGAAATCCGACAGAAGCATCGTGACCGTTCCGGGAGAAGACGGAAGAATAAACACAGAGCTGAAAAAATTCGGAGCGATAGTCGGCGATAACGTTGAAGTAGGCTGCAACAGTGTACTTAATCCCGGTACGGTCATAGGAAGGGGCTCAACAGTCTATCCGCTTTCTATGGTAAGGGGTATTATCCCGGCTAACAGCATTTATAAAAAGCAGGGTGAGATCGCAGAAAAGCTGTGAGAAATATGTTTCAGGTATTGAAAAAAACCATTCTGGATATTATAATGTCTATATATTACTTTATAGCAGAAAGGAAAATGGAAAATGGCTGTAATAACTAAAGATACGATTATAGGAGAGATACTTGATATCGATGCTTCAACAGAGGAAATATTCCTCGGTATCGGTATGCACTGCTTAGGATGCCCTGCTTCAAGGGGAGAAACTGTTGAGCAGGCTTGTATGGTGCATGGCGTTGATGCAGACGAGCTTATTAAGGTTCTCAATGATCATATCGGAAACAAATAATACTTGTTATCGGAGCTGTTACAAAAACAAGGTTTTTGCGGCAGCTCCGTAATAAATGTCAAAACCGTTCTGCAATAAAAAGCTGACACCTTGTAATTTTTGGCGGTCGCTGCGCCTGACTGAGACTCAGGCACGACCGGGCAAATAATTCTTTGAGGGGTGAGGGGCGGTAAAGCCGTTTCTCACCCCTCAAATAAAAAACTCATGAAAAAACTACAAAATAAGCTGGTCTGTAACGGGAGGGGAAAAATGCTGATACTGGATGAAAGACTTTCGCTTTGTGCTTCCTACGTCAGAGAAAGCACGGCTCTTGCGGATGTAGGAACTGATCACGCATACCTGCCTGTATGGCTTGCGCTGAACAAAAGGATCAGGAGTGCCGTTGCTTCAGATGTAAGGAAAGGCCCCCTCGGGAATGCAGAAAAAAACATAAAATTCTACGGAGTAGGGGACATTGTAAAAACTGTTCTTTCAGACGGTCTTGATTCTGTTTCTCCGGATGAAGCTGATGATATCGTAATAGCCGGTATGGGCGGTGAACTGATCGTCAGCATCATAGACCGCACAGCCTGGCTCTTTGATAAGGATAAAAGGCTCATACTCCAGCCTATGACAAGGTCGAATACTTTACGGAAATATCTGTACGAAAACGGTTTTGTAACCGACAAGGAAGAAGCTTGTGTTTCAGGCGTAAAGGCGTATAGCGTCATATGCTGTCACTATGACGGTATTGTACGCAAACCCACACTTGAAGAGGAGTATTTAGGTTCCTTGGCATTACGGAACGATGCACCGACGCGAAAGTATGCTTCTGTACTATGTGCAAAGCTTAAGAATATCCGCAAGGGTGTATATGAAAGCTCAGAACTTTACAGTGAATATACGAAGCTTATCGAAAAACTTGATGATTTTGTTGATGCCGGAGGTAATGAAAAATGATAACAGCCGGAGAAATTTTTGAATTTATAAATGAGATAGCTCCGTTTGACACACAGATGAGCTTCGATAATTCCGGACTGTTGGTCGGGAGTATGAGTTGTCCGTCGGAGCTTGTCCTGACCGCTCTTGATGCCTCCTGCAGTGTTGTTGAAGAGGCAAAGAAAAGCGGTGCAAGGATGATCGTAACTCATCATCCCGTGATATTCGATCCATTAAGAAAACTGTATGAAAAAGATGCTGTATTTCAGGCTGCTGCAAACGGGATAACGATCATATCAGCTCATACTAACCTTGATGTTGCGAGGGGAGGAGTAAACGATACCCTTGCTGAAGCAGCAGGTGTAAAGCCCGATGAGTTTTATGACGAGGATTGTGCGCTTTTTGGAGAATTCTCTGCTCCGGGAGATGCTTCAGCCATTGCTGAAAGGCTTTGTAAGAGGCTTGGACTTTCCGGGCTCAGATATACAGATAACGGAAAGCTCCTTCATAAAGCTGTTGTATCCTGCGGCAGCGGAGGCAAAAACATCTTCCTTGCGCAGAAAGTAGGTGCAGACGCATTTATCACCGGTGAAATAAAGCATCATGAGATAGTTTTTGCAAACGATAACAATATTGCTGTATTTGACCTTGGTCATTACGGTTCGGAAGACATCATTATTCCCGTTCTGACCAAAAAGCTGTCGGAACGTTTTCCCGGAACAGTTTTCCGTCAGGCTGAAAACGACAGCGACGGGGTCAGATATTTAAACGGAGGTAATTATGGCTCTTGACGGAGTTTTTTTAAGACATATAAAAAATGAGCTTGAACATAAGCTTATTGACAGCAAGGTCGATAAGATATATCAGCCTTGCAGAGATGAGATAGTGCTTTCTATGCGTTCGCGCGAGGGTAGCAGTAGGCTGCTCATTTCTTCAAGGGCAAACAGTCCGAGGATCAATATTACGACCGCATCAGCCGAGAATCCCAGGGTGCCGCCGATGCTTTGTATGCTTCTGAGAAAAAGGCTTTCTGGCGCAAGGCTTCGCAGGATAGTGCAGCCCGGACTTGAACGTCTGCTGATGCTTGAATTTGAGGGAAAGAACGAATTCGGCGATACGGTTATGCTTAAGCTTGCTGTGGAAATAATGGGTCAGTACAGCAATATCGTTTTCATTGATGAAAACCATGTGATAATAGATGCAGTCAAAAGAGTAGATGCAGGAATGTCTTCAAAAAGACTTGTCCTTCCAGGTATGAGATATGAAATGCCCCCGGCTCAGTCAAAGCTTTGCATGCTCGACTGCAGTGCGGACGACATTATTGCTGCTCTGAGTTCGTTATCTCATCCGGTGCCGCTTTCAAAGGGGCTTCTTTCGTGTGTTCAGGGAGTTTCGCCAATAATCTGCCGTGAGCTTGAATATCTCACCGGCAGGGGCGCCGACGTATATACAAATGAGCTTAATGATGAAGAAAAACGCACAAGGCTTTCATATTTCCTGAAAAGAGATATTGCCTATGCAGTAAACTGCAGCGGAGAGCCATGCATAATAACTGATCAGAACAAAAAACCATTCGATTTCACATTTGAACATATTCAGCAGTATGGCTCGGGCAGGAGCATACGGGAGACTGAAAGCTTTTCTGAGCTTCTGGATATGTACTACAGCCGCAAGGATGCTGCCGAGCTGATGCGTTCACGTTCCGAAGATATGAATAAGCTTCTGACGAATGCTGCAACAAGACTGATAAAGAAGATATATATTCAGAAGGATGAGCTGAAAAACTCAGCTGACCGTGAAAAACTTCGTATCTGCGGTGATCTTATACAGGCAAATATCTACCGTATCCCTAAGGGTGCTTCGGAAATAGAAGTCGAAAATTACTATGAAGACGGTCAGCCGCTAATAAAGATCAAGCTGGATCCTGCGCTGTCTGCAACGGCAAACTCTCAGAAGTACTATAAGAATTACCGTAAGGCAAAAACAGCAGAGCAGGTCCTTAAAGTACAGATAGAAAATGCCGAAAAGGAGCTTGATTATGTTTCTTCTGTCCTGGATAGTCTCAGCAGAGCAGCTTCTGTCCCGGAACTGTCGGAGATACGTGAAGAGCTGACGGATCAGGGCTATATCAAAACAAAAGTAAAAAGACAGAAGAGGGAAGCGCCGATGCCTCCGCTTGAGTTTACTTCGCCTGCGGGCTTCAGGATACTTGTCGGCCGCAATAACAGGCAAAACGATCAGCTTACTCTCAAAACGGCAAATAAGAATGATATCTGGCTTCATACTAAGGATATCCCCGGTTCGCACACGATCATTATCACAGAGGGCAGAAATGTTGACGATGAGACTCTGCTTTATGCCGCCAGACTTGCGGCGGGCCACAGCAAAGCAAGCGAGGCAGGAAAGGTTCCGGTGGATTATACCAGGGTCAGATTTGTCAGCAAGCCCTCCGGAGCCAAGCCCGGAATGGTCATTTACGTAAATCAGCAGACTTTATTTGTTTCTCCACTTGAAAAATAGTGTATCTTGATTGTTAAAAAGGCTAAAAACATTAACGATTCATTACTGATTTTGTGTTAAAAATAGAAAAACGCTTTTTTCTTTATCGGAATATTAAGCGTCGTTCTTTGTACTATTATGAAGGAGTACATAGAAAAAAGAAAAAAAGAGAAAAGTAAAATTCGGAGGATCTATCATGCCTTTTGATCACGTAATCCTTATGGAAATCATCCTCGCGCTCGGTGGTCTTGGTCTTTTTCTGTACGGAATGAGGCTAATGGGTGAGGGACTTGAACTTGCCGCCGGCTCAAATCTGAGAACGCTCCTCGAAAAGCTTACAACCAACCGTTTCCTAGGCGCTCTTGTGGGCGTTGTCGTTACGGCGATAATACAGAGCTCCACGGCTGTTTCGGTCATGTGCGTCGGTTTTGTTAACGCCTCAATAATGAATCTCAATCAGGCAATGGGCGTTATAATGGGCGCAACTATAGGTACTACCGTAACCAGCGTCCTTTTGTCCATACAGATAGCTGATTATGCGCCTATAGCAATATTCGCCGGTGCGATAATGGTTATGCTGTCAAAAAAGAACAATACCAAGTATTTCGGTCAGATAATTGCCGGCTTCGGTATTCTGTTTTACGGCATGACAACGATGAGCTCCAACCTTAAACCTCTTGCTTCATCGGATTTTTTCAGTAATATAATAACATCAGTAAGTAACCCGTTTATCGGTATCATTTTTGGTATTCTTTTTGCCGCCATACTTCAGAGCTCATCCGCTGCTGTAGGTGTGCTCCAGGCTCTCGGTGCAGCAGGTGCTCTGCTCCTGCCAAATGCAGTATATATGGTTTACGGTATACATATCGGTGCATGTGTTACAGCAGTTATTTCATCTATCGGCGCTACAAAGGCAGCAAAGCGTACTGCTTTTTCATACGTGCTTTTCACGACCATAGGCTCGCTTATTTTTACAGCCATATCGATGTTTACGCCGTTCCATTCGTTTATATGCACTGTTACAGACAGTATTCCTTTCCAGATATCGCTTGTGCACATTCTTTCAAGCATTATTGCTACGCTTGTGCTCCTTCCGGCAGAGGGTCTTATCGTAAAGCTTTCATGTATCATTATTCCCGGAGAAGACGAGGAGCAGGAGGCATGCAGGCTCAAATATGTCGATGAACGTATGCTCAAAACACCTCCTTTCGCTGTTTCTCAGGTCACCAAAGAGATCGAAAGAATGGGCGCTCTTGCAAAGAAGAATTTCAGCAAGTCGATGGTAGCTTTTCTTGAAAAAGACGAAGAGAAGATCAAGGAAGTCGAGCAGAACGAAGAAGTGCTTGATTATCTCAATATGGCTATCACTAATTACCTTGTAAAGCTTAACGGCCTTAACCTTGAAGACAGCGACCGTCTCAAGATCGGTTCCTATTATCATGTAGTAAGTGATATGGAAAGAATAGGCGACCATGCCGAAAATATCACAGAGCTTGCACAGATGCTTATTTCCAAGGACGAATCCTTCAGTCCGGATGCTCTTTCTGAGGTAAAAAAGATGGAAGCCCTTGTTGACAGCATTATCGATGATTCTCTCAAAATGTTTGAGTCCAGTCATTATGATAAGAAGATGATAGATCTTGTAAGCAATATTGAGCAGGAGATAGATGACAAGACTGCCGAATACAAGAGCATGCATATTGATCGTCTGAGCAAAGGCATTTGTAATGCAACGGTCGGAACGCTTTATATGGAGCTTCTGACAAATCTTGAGAGAATAGCCGATCACAGTACGAACATTGCATTTTCAATGTATCCGAAGAAGACAAATGCAAGACAGGCTCCCTCTAAAGCATAATCAAAACGGTGCTGCAGCAGATCTGGTTTTTGCTGCAGCACCGTTATAAATGTGTATTTGTCGTGCGCCGCAGGGTAGGCGCACAGATGTCACATAAAGGGATGTGAAGAATATTATTACTTCACATCCCTTTTCTTTTTCTCCCATCCCGGCTGGTGTATCTTGAAGGGTATATCCGGGATCCCGTCCATAGAAATGTACTTATCAGATGTTACATATTTATATGCACTGTGGTTTATTCTCAGGTTGTATATCCATTTTCTGAAATCAAGGTGGAGCAAGTGCTGCCTTGTTATCGAATACACATTCAGAATACACATTTTCCTGCTCATGCGTCTTACAGAGCTTCTGTAATCCTGATAAAGACCGGCCTCCTGTACGTGATTGCGCACGATAAGTACCGAACGCATATAGTCATTTATCTGTTTAGCATTCATTGTAGACATTATGCTCCCGAAACGCTTCACATAATAGTAAAGATATTTGTCAGTTATCGCTATTTTGTTTGCGTGGTAAAGTACTCTGCCGCTTGTTGCGATATCTTCAAAATACATATCGGGATAACGTATGTTATTATCAATGAAAAGTGAGCGCTTGTACATTTTATTCCAGGCAAAGCTCTGCAGGTATGTGTCCCTTATCAGAATATTCAGTGCATCCCTTGTTTTCATTACTTCTTTTGCAGCGCTGATAAAAACGGGAAACATTATCCCTGTATCAAACAGAACATATTTGTATCTGCAGTATGACATATCGGCGTCATTATCTACACATTCATGATAAAGAACATCGAGATAATCTTCTGTTATATAGTCATCGCTGTCTATAAATACAAGATATTCTCCTGCTGCTTTCTCTATACCATAGTTTCTTGCATCAGATAGTCCGCCGTTTTTCTTGTTGTACAGCCTGAATCTTTTGTCGGCTTCCTCGTATTTTGCCGCTATCTGCGGGCTGCCGTCAGGAGAGCCGTCATTTATCATAAGAACTTCAAAATCCTCAAAAGTCTGCTTTTGTATAGACTTCAGACATCGGTCAAGAAATTTTTCAACTTTATACATCGGCACTATTACCGATATTTTTGGATCTGACAATACTTCCACCTCAATTATTTGATAACATCGGTGCTGTTATCAGTTGTTTTTAATTGGTCAGCAGGCATTCCGGCGCAGTTGGTTGCCTTCTTCAGTCCTCTGATAGAATTGACGATCACACCATCCTTCAGATCCTTGCCGGATTGCATGCATAGCAGGGGAACCGAAAACACAACATGTCCTATATGCCTGTTGAATGAATGACGAACATTGCGGTAGATGCTCTGTTCTTCAAGATACAGTCTTATTATCGGTATCGTATTGATATAATCGTTTATGCGTCTCGGCCCCATGTTTACTTCCAGTAGTTTTGAATTGTAGCGCATATATTCATATAAATAGTCACTGATAGATACTACCTTTTCTGCATGACTGAAAAGCATAGGACAGACGGCTGCATCCTCATAATACATATCAGGTATCTCGATCCCTGTTTCAGAGAACAAGCTTCTCCTCCATAGCTTATTCCACAGATAGAACCTCATATATCTGTCTTTAAGCAGCTCATTCATAGCTTCTCTTTTATTGTATATCCTGTCAGGTACTTTTCCGCTTTTTTTTCTTTTTTTCTGATTCAGATAATAAATGAAGAAACCGCATACAACAATATCTGCATGGTTTTTTTCGGCTGCTTCATACATTTTTTTGAGGTAATCAGGCATCAGTTTATCGTCACCGTCAAGAAATGCAATATACTTTCCCCGAGCTTGTCTTATTCCGATGTTTCTTGTTGAGCCTGCTGTTCCTTTATAACACTGGATAAGCTTGAACCTGCTATCCTTTTCAGAAAAGCTTTTGGCTATCTGATTTGAGGAATCGGTTGACCTGTTGTTGACCATTATTACTTCAAAATCAGTAAAGGTCTGTTTCTGAACAGAGCACAATGCGCCGTCCAGGAATTTTTCACAGTTATATACAGGTACGATAACACTTATTTTCGGTTGAACTTCCATTTTTTTTCAGACCTCTTATGCTTCTGATGCAGATTTTTTCTTCTGATCTTCCATAGCCTGCTTTTTTCTCATCCTTGCAAACGGAGCTGATATAGCTATCGTTCCGTAGTAAGTGATGGTTCTCCAGATAAGAATCGCTGATTTGATGGTCTCTGCTGTAAAATATGAGCTGAAAAATACGCTGAAACAGTACTCTGCCGCTCCTGAGCCGCCGGGAAGAGGTACAAGACTTGATATCATGTTGACATAAGCCTGAGCGCAAAGCATATCAAAAAGTCCGCAGTTTATACCGAACGATCTGCCGATGCAGTAGGGGACAAGGAAAAAAGCCGTCATCTGAACTGCAGTTATAGAGTATACCAGAACAAGAAGACCTTTGTTTTTATTCAGCTCTTTGTTGCTGTCGTGAAATGACGTAAGAGTTTCGTCAATGCTTTTCTTTTTGTTTTCAAGGTCTTTTACTAAACGGATCTTTGCGCCGATCGTAAGAAAAAAGAATATGACTTTTGTAGTAAGGGGCTTGCAGAAGGAAGCAAGCAGCAACACAACGATCATACCTACCTGTGTAAGAAAACCGATTATGGAAAAGGTCCACATCGCCGGATTGAGATACTGTGAGAAAAAGGAGAATCGTGCCACAACGGCAACTATGCAGTATGCGGCAAGAGTAAACTGCCATACGAGAAATTTCTGTATAAGCGCTGAGGTGGCATTCGCAGGCCTGATGCCCATTCTTGAAAGAGTCAGTATCTGCATCGGCTGCCCTCCGGAAGCTCCGGGGGTAACAGCGCAGAAAAACTGACCTGTCAGACCTGCCGTAACAGCTTTTTTGATCGTCATGCTTTTGACAGATTGCTTTAAGAATAAAAATATTATCAACGAATCAAGTGCAATGTTCAGGAGATGTACTCCGACCGCGATCAAAGTCCATTTGATGCTTATTTTTTGTTCGCTTTCCATAAGGTCGATAAAACCGCCCTCTGAAAAAACAAAATAGAGCATCAGAAATATTGTCAGCCCCATGATCGTAATGTTGAAGATCAGACCCCAGGGGATATTCAGTTTCTTGTTATTCTCCATTTCTTCCTCCAGAATACAGATGATCTTATATCTGATTACCACACATACCCTATTTTATGATATCATTTTTTTTTGATTTGGTCAACATCTTATAGAGAAATTATTTAGAGGGGTAGACCATATTCTTAACAACAAACACTACAATGAGGGTGCGCCTACCCTGCGGCGCACTTTTTATAGTTTTTTTTCAGGGGTGCCAGGCGCTTCGCGCCTGGCACCCCTGAAAAAACAAATTTTTAGCAGCCCGGTCGCGCCGAAGGCACGGTCGGGC
>CADCPT010000006.1 GCA_902803385.1 uncultured Ruminococcus sp. | reverse complement strand
TGTTTTTTCAGGGGTGCCGGGCGCTTCGCGCCCGGCACCCCTGAAAAAACAAATTTTTAGCAGCCCGGTCGTGCCGAAGGCACGGTCGGGCGGTCAGTCGTACAGATGCATATGAAGCTGGTTTTTCCGGTGCGACAGCAGGAAAAGACAACCGCGGCACGACGATCTCTCAATACTGAGCATTTCATATATTTTTGTTGACAATTCTATTAAAATACTATATAATAAGTACATAAAAAACAGCGATGCCGCTGTTAAAAAACAAGGAGGAATTGTCTATGGAATACAAGATCATCGGAGAGCCGCTGCCGGTAGTGGAGTGCACACTTCAGGAAAATGAAACAATGATAACAGAAAGCGGTGCAATGTCCTGGATGACGCCAAACATGAAGATGGAAACAACAAGCAACGGCGGTATCGGTAAAATGTTCGGCAGGCTTATGAGCGGCGAGCATATGTTCCAGAACCGCTACACCGCAAAGGGCGGAAAAGGCATGATTGCTTTTGCATCAAGCTTCCCCGGTTCTATACGGGCTTTTGAGATATCTCCCGGCAAAGATATCGTTGTTCAGAAATCAGGCTTTCTTGCAAGTGAGTCCGGCGTAAATCTATCTATTTTCTTCCAGAAAAAGTTTGGCGCAGGTTTCTTCGGCGGAGAGGGCTTTATAATGCAGAAGCTTTCAGGCAGCGGAACGGCATTTGTAGAAATAGACGGCTACGGAGTCGAATATGATCTGCAGCCAGGTCAGAAAATGATCGTTGATACGGGATATGTTGCAGTTATGGATGCGAGTTGCAGCATAGACATCGTCAGCGTACCGGGTGTTAAAAATGCCCTGCTTGGCGGAGAGGGACTTTTCAATACAATTGTGACCGGCCCCGGCAAGCTTATCCTGCAGACAATGCCCATATGCAATGTTGCAGGAGCGATCAGACCCTTTATTCCTTCATCTTCATGATGATTTATGCATAGTGCTGCCGTTTTATCGTGCTTTACTATAACCTGATGAGAAATACCGAATAAAAAATTGTTGCGAAAACCATAAAATTGTTACGAAAACCAAAAAAGGTATTGAAATGATCCTTAAAACATGCTAAAATGTATAAGATAACGCAATGATGGAGAGAGTAGCCATTGATACTGCCACAGAGAGCACCGCCACAGGCTGTAAGCGGAGTGCAGTTGAAAACGGTGAAGTTCGCTCCGGAGCGGTGCCGCTGAAGGATCATTCGTGTAGGCGGCAACGGTCGGCACCGTTACCTGCCCCTTTGAGAGTCCGTATGCTTACGGAAATCAGGGTGGTAACGCGGAAATCGTTTTTTCGTCCCTGTGCAGCATTGCTGCATGGGGACTATTATTTTTTACGGAGGGATAAACAGTGGACGAAAAAGTATTGAGTCTTAAGGAAAGGATCGACAAGGAGCTTGAGGAAATAAGCAGCCTTTCAGAGCTGGATAATATGAGAGTATCATATCTCGGCAAAAAAGGAAGCATAACTGCGCTTCTGAAGGGTATGAAGGATCTGGCGGCAGATCAGAAAAAGGCCTTCGGCGCTGATGTCAACAAGCTGAAGGAATTTGCTTCTCAAAGGATAGAGGAAAAAACGGAGGAGCTGCGGCGCAGACAGGTCGAGGCTGAAATAGCCTCAATGCCTGTATTTGATGTTTCTGCCCCGGCAGAAAACTGCACCGGCTCATATCACCCGATAACGCTCGTACAGAGACAGTGCGAAGCTATATTTCGTTCTATGGGCTTTACCGTTGAGGATTACAGCGAGGTAGTAACGGATTACGAATGCTTTGAGGCTGTAAATATACCGAAGGATCACCCGGCAAGAGATATGCAGGACACATACTATCTTGAAAACGGTCAGCTTCTGAAATCACAGACAACTGCGGCTCAGAATGCTATACTCCGCAAATACGGTCCTGCACTGAAGGAAAACGGCGTTCCGATAAAGGCAGTTTTCCCGGGACGCTGTTTCCGCAACGAAGCAACTGATGCCTGTCACGAAAACACCTTCTTCCAGATGGAAGGAGTTATGGTAGATAAGAATATTTCCATTTCAAACCTCATTTATTTTATGGAGACTATGCTTTCCGAGGTCTTTCAGAAGGAAATAAAGGTCAGACTGCGCCCCGGCTTCTTCCCCTTCGTCGAACCCGGTTTTGAGCTTGATATCAGCTGTCTCTTCTGCGGCGGCGAGGGCTGTCCCTCATGCAAGCACAGCGGCTGGCTGGAGCTTTGCCCCTGCGGAATGATCCACCCCAATGTTCTGCGCGAGGGCGGCATTGACCCGGACGAATACACCGGCTTTGCATTCGGTCTCGGTCTTACAAGACTTGCGATGATGAAATACGGGATCAAGGATATCAGAGACCTGAACAGCGGAAACCTCAGATCGCTTTCGCAGTTCACGGATGATAATTAAGGGAGGAAAGAGAACATGCTTTTGTCAATGAATTGGATCAGCGATTTTGTGGATCTGGAAGGTCTTGATAAGCTGGAGCTTATACACAGATTCTCTCTTTCCACAGCTGAGGTAGAAAACGATATATACATGAAAGGCTCCGATATAAGCGGCATTGTTGTAGCTGAGATAAAAAGCGTTGAGCCTCACCCGGAATCAAAGAAGCTTCATCTTCTCAAGGTCGATGCCGGCGACGGAAGTCTTACCGATGTTGTATGCGGCGCACCCAATGTAAGAGTCGGAATGAAAACAGCTTTTGCCAAGGTCGGTGCAAAAATAGGCGAAATAACTATCGCGCCAAGAAAGCTTGCAGGTTACACCTCAAACGGTATGTGCTGCGGCGAATCCGAGATAGGTATTTCGGACGACAACAGCGGCATTATGGAAATAACCGATGATATCCCCTGCGGAACTGACATCAAAACCGTATACGACCTTGATGATATCATCTTTGAGGTAGATAACAAATCGCTTACGAACCGCCCTGACCTATGGGGACATTACGGAATAGCGCGTGAATTTGCAGCTCTTGCAGGAAGAGAGTTCAAGCCTCTTGACACAGCAGACCTTACCGTTTATGATGCTCTTCCGAAGGTCGATATGAAAATAGAAGACACACTCTGCAGACGTTACAGCAGCATAAAGGTAGAAAACATAAGCCGCACGGTAAGCCCTGTAAACATCCGCATCCGTCTTTACTACTGCGGAATGAGGGCAATTAACTTCCTTGCAGACCTTACTAACTATCTTATGCTTGAAATGGGACAGCCCATGCATGCCTTTGACGCGCGCAAGGTAGAACAGATACGGATCCGCCGTTTTGACAAGCCCTTTACATTCAGGACGCTTGACGGCGTTGACAGAAATGTTGATGAGAACACTCTGATGATATGCTCAGGCGACACACCTGTTGCCATTGCTGGTATTATGGGAGGTCTCGACAGTGAGATAGTTGACGACACAACCACTCTCACGCTTGAATCAGCAAATTTTGATGCTGCTTCAATAAGAAAATCCACTGTTCGCCTCTCTCACCGTACAGACGCATCCATACGCTACGAAAAAAGCCTTGACCCCGAAATGACAGTACCGGCGATCGCACGCTTCCTGTATCTCCTTCAGAAAAATGACCCGGGCGCAAAGGTCGTTTCATCACTTACAGACGAATACGCAGCGCCATTCCCGCCTGTCACCCTGAGCTTTGACCAGGCATTTGTTGACCGCTACACCGGCATCAGAATAGACAGAGATACTATCGTCAAGACCCTCACGGGTCTCGGCTTCGGCGTTACAACTCAGGACGACAGATTCACTGTAGATGTTCCTTCCTGGAGGATCACCAAGGACGTTACCATGAACGCCGATATCATTGAGGAGATAACAAGAATTTACGGCTATGATAATTTTGAGATAAACACAGCGCGCTCTCCCCTCTACCCTGTTCGTCCCACTGAGGAAAAAACAGACGAGGAAAAGATGAAGGATCTGCTCGTAAAGCGTTTCTCTCTGCATGAGGTACACAGCTATGTATGGCAGTATGCAGACGAACAGAAGGCGATAGGCATTCCGGTAAAGGAAAACATACGTCTTCTCAATGCGTCAAACCCCAACATTGAGACCATAAGATGCTCTATGATACCGACGCAGCTCTGCCAGGTCAAAACAAATGTAGGCTTCGCCTCAGAATTCGGCATTTTTGAAGCCGGAAGAGTTGTAAAGGGGCTTGACGAAAACAACCTTTGCATTGAAAGAAAAATGCTTGCAGTAACACTTTACAGCAAAACAAGCAGCATTAAGGAGCTTTACTTCCGCCTGAGAGACATCGTTTCAGGTCTTTCTGCGGATATCAAGCATCTTGAGCCGGAATTCAGGGCAGCGCAGCCGACAGAATGCTATGAGCACCCTGTGAATTACAACAAGATATTCCTCGGCGGCATAGAAATAGGATATATGGGCATCGTTCACCCCACGGTTTCAAAGGCTATCGACAAAAAGGCAGGCATTGTTTTTGCCGAGATAGACATCAATAAGTTTGCATCCGCTCAGACAGCTCCTATTCAATATGAAGAGCCGTCGAAATATCCGTCAATAGAATACGATCTGAGCATGGACATTCCTGCAGGCGTATTATTCGGCAATCTTCGTGAATGCTGGAAGGATGCCGAGGGAAAGCTGCTCAGAAGAGTCGGAGTTGTTGATACCTACGACACCGAAGAGATACACAGGATAACTGTACGGCTTGAATTCGGCTCAAACGAAAGGACCCTGTCTTCTGCCGAAGTACAGGAGGTAGTAGACACCATCATTTCCGGTCTTGCTGAAAAGGGCGTAAGCATAAAAACAGCATAAAATGCAATATATTATCACTCTGTCCCAAAATAACGGCAGATTTTAATAAAAATCTATTGCAGTTTTGCGTATTCTGTGTTAAAATCAATATATGCGGAGGTGGTACAGATGAGAAATGACGAAATGGATAAGACTATCGTATTTTCTATTACCAACAACAGAGATGAAACAGTAAAAGCGATCCTTACAACAGTATATCGTGCGCTGGAGGCAAAGGGCTATAACCCGATCAACCAGATGGTCGGATACATCCTTTCGGAAGATCCTACCTATATCACGACCCATAACAATGCACGAAGCCTTATAAGAAAGATCGACAGGGACGACCTGCTCGAAATATTGCTCAAGAGCTATCTCGACGTCTGATAACAGACGCCCGGCGTTTATCCGGTACGTTTGCCGGTGCGCCTTTGCTCTGTTTGAGCGTTGGGCGTGATCGGAGCGTCCGAAAGATGAACGGAGGTATATATCAATGGCAGAAGCAAAGTCTGCATTCCCGATGTATAAGGGCAAGCCGCTGGTAAGAAGCGGAGACCTGCTCTATTACGGAGATATGAGAGACAAGTATGTTGTACGCATACAGGTAAGATCAAAAAAGACCTATAAGCCCTCGGAGCTTACCGAAGAGGGAAAGAAGGTCATGAAGGAGCTCGGTGATCTTGAAGTTGCCGACAAAACGTTTGTGCAGCTTGTAAACACCGATATGAGTGTAAGTCCTCAGAAGGCGCTTGTCAAGTCAAGTGAACAGCCGGGTCTGTTCGCAGCGCTTGACCTCGGCTATGTGTGGCTGCAGCAGGCGCTCAGCGAATGATCTGAAGAATAACGGAGCTGTGAATTTATTCACAGCTCCTTCGTTATAATAGTGTGCGCCTACCCTGCGGCGCACTTGGATATAGTGTTTTTTCAGGGGTGCCAGACGCTTCGCGCCTGGCACCCCTGAATTTTTTTACCAGCCCCTCCGGATCATTCCTATTATGTTCTGTCAGGAAACAGTGACCTTGCACCGTTTTTTGACACTGCCGTAGCTTATGTCGATATATGCCGTTCCGGGCTTCAGTCCGCTGAAGGTCATAGCAAGTGTCTTTGTATCAATATGCCTTACCTCTACAACAGAGGTATCGGAAATATCATACTGGAATGCCTTCAGGTCAGATATGCTTCCTGTGTCTATCGTCAGGACAAATTTTTCCTTGACCTTTATCGAAACATTTTCGGGAGAAATAGTAAACAGATCGGAAGCAGGCTTTTTGGATTCTCCGGTAACTGTCACGCTGCATTCACGGCGTATATCTCCGCAGCTTATAGCTATCACCGTCTGACCCGGCTCTTTGGCGCGGAAGGTCATTGAAAGCGTATTCCTGTCAATGTAGGAAACATCGATGATCTCTTTATTGTCAATATCGTAGTTAACGGAATAAAGATCGTCTATACCCTCCGTTTCTATATCAAGGACAAATGTCTCGTCAGTACGCAGAGTCACGTTTTCCGGAGAAATGCGAATGTCCTGCTTGGTTTTTACCGGCTCCTTTTCTTCAAGGACAACATACACGGTTATTTCCTTGCGAACAAGTATGCCTGCCTCCGGGAACTGACCTATGACCGTGCCCTTTTCTGCCGAATGGTTGAGATCGCGGTATACATCGTATTTAAGTCCGCTTCTGCTGAGCGTCAGCTCGGCTGCTTTTTCATCAAGTCCGCTGAGGTCAGGCACCTCAACAACATCTGCTCCGGAGCTGAGGTATACAGTAACTGTCGTTCCGAGGCTTGCCTGTGTGTTTGCCGACGGCTCCTGACGAAGAACAGTGTCCTCCTGTGCTTTGCTGTCCTTTTCATAACTGAACAAGGCTGCAAATCCTGCATCATGAAGAAGCTTATCTGCTTCGCTCTTTGTTTTTCCGGTAACATCGGGTACACTTGTCTGCTTTCTTCCGGAGCTGACTGTAAGCCTTACGGTATCGCCTATCTGAGCTATCTTACCCCCTGCGGGCTCCTGAGTCATAACAAGGCCTTCGGAATAGCTGTCGCTTTCCTGACTGGAAATATCCGCCTCAAAGCCATACATTTCAAGCAGAGATACCGCTTTTTCTGAATCTGTAAGAGTAACATCCGGAACTGCTGCGTCCTTGTTTGCTGTAGATACGACCACCTGTACCGGCTCGCCCTCAAGCTGACTTCCTGCCGGCGGATACTGTTCAAGCACTGTTCCCTCAGGAACACTGTCATCATACACTCTGTCAGTTACCTGCACGGGACCGCCGTCATATCCGGAGCCGGAGGCTATATCATCGTATGTCTTTCCGACAAGCTCTTCTGCTTCGGTCGGCTCATCGACCTGTGACGCAGGATCAGGACCGTCGGAAACAACCAGCTCTATGCGCTGTCCGGCAGTGACCATGGAATATGGTGTGATGCTCTGAGAGACTACGCAACCCTCACCTATCGTGTGATGATATTGATGTGAGACGGAATAATTCAGGCCGATGCCTTCCAGGACATCTGTACAGCTGTTGATATCTACACCCAAAAAATTCGGGAGCGAGAACTGTCCGCTGTGCATATTGATAACTACAGAAACGACCGACTTCTCATCAACAATAGTTCCCTCGGCAGGCTCCTGTCTGATTATCTGATTCTCGGCTCTGCCGTCGTTTATCTCTTTTCCCTGTATCTCAAGGTACAGTCCTGCTTTTTTTATCTGCTCATTGGCATCATCTATTAGAACGCCTGACAGAGCCGGAACGACCGTCTGACCGTCATAGGTATCGGCTGCCTGATTATTATTGAGCAGCATAGGAATGAAAATTATCGCAGCAACTATAAGAGCGACCGCTGCTGTCGGGATCGCTATCTTCGCCCATACAGGTATCTTTTCATCACCCTTGAAGCGAAGGCTGACAGGCTTTGTGGAGGTCAGCTCCTTTAGAAATGTCTCCATTTCGGGAGTACGGAACGACGGATCAACATACGAAGCATTAATAAGTGCATTCTCTCGCGCAGCGCTTGTTTTGATATGATACGCAGACGGCTTTTTCAGAATATCACGGTGCTTCGTTTCATAGATCTGCTTTCTTTTTGCATTATCCGGAAGCGTAACACCCATAAGCGTCAGCATCATAGCTGCTACGGAATAAACATCCTTTTCCGGAGTGGGATCAATAACGTCAGATTCACCGAAACGCTCAGGCGGATAGTATTTATCCATAAGGCGACTTCTGTCTGTTTCTTCTCCCTCGGGGTTATGAGAAAGAACGTTTTCAAGATAGTCGTAAAGGATAAGCTCATGCTCCTCGGTAACGATAAAATCGTCAGTTGTAAAGCCTCCGGAAACATAACCTCCGTCGTGAAGCTTATCAAGAGAGCGTATCATCGGAATAAACAGCTTTTCCACCGTAGGATACTGCATCGGAGCCTTATTCTTTATGTATTCCGTAAGAGTCTCGCCCTCAGTATATTCCGTGATTATATAAGCAGTGTTGTTCTTTTCAAAGGCTTCATGAACAGTACTGATATTATCCGGAAGATGCTGACCCGAAAGTATCTGAGCACGCTTGAAAAGCAGGGTCATAAAGCGATAGAATGCCTTCTCCTTTACAATCGTAAGAGGTATCTGACCGACAGACCTTGTGCAGTATCTCTGAGGACAGTATTCATTGATAACTACGCGGCGGTTAGTCAGTGCATCCCAACCGATATAACGGATCATCCATTCGCTTATGCGAAGCGGCATACCAACGATATATCTGTCGCCAAGTATCGATCCCGGCTCCATGCATCTTGAATCGTTCGGCAAGGTGCCCTCTTCAAAAGCGCAGGAAGGACAAAGTGTGAATTTGTCATCATATTGTGACATACATTTCATACAGAATTTCATATTGATCCCCTCGTTTAAAACAGGGAAACACCGACTGTCGCATTTATTTTTCAGTCAGATGTTTCCCATGGTTTTCTGAAAATGATCGTCCTGTCAGCCTTCAACAAAATCAGATGATGTATATTTCTGGATAAATATCCGGTCATCCTCTGCATAGCTTGCCATAAGAGTTTCGTAGAAACAATCGGTGTCTTTTATCTTCCAGAAGCTTTCATCTGCAGAGCTTGAAACAGGTGCGCCGTAGGCACTTTCAGCTGCCTTTACAACTGCGGTATCATATTCGCTTGATGTCTCATAGAATACCCCCACAAGCTTTCCGTCAAGGAAATAGAAATCTATAGTTTCAACATAAGAAGGGGTGTTTTTGGAGCTGTCAAACGGAACGAGCAAAATCTCGTACTTGTTTCCGTAAACCGGATGATTAGATGTAGAATACATCGTACCTTTTCCGAACCTGCTTTTAAGCTCGCTTTTAGTCAGCCCCATAATACTGAGATCGACCTTGAGCAGACCGGATTCAAAGCTGAACACATCCTTAGGATCGGGCATTTTAATGGTTTCAAGAAGATTTATCGTCGAACCTTCCGAACTTTCGGAGGCTGATGATTGTTCGGAGATTTCAGCAGAGGATTCCGGCTCACTGCTTTCTTCAGTCTGAGATGATACAGCCTGCGAGGACTGCTCAGGTACGCTGCTTTCATCAGCAGATGAAACATACGAGCTTTCTTCCGCTGAACTATCCGCAGAGCTTTCCGCTTCTGACGATTCCGGCGCCGAAGAAGCAGCATACTGAGAACTTTCTGCGGAGGACTCAGCGTAATTATTCAAAGACCCTCCGATAATAACAGCGGCTGCGATGCCGCCGCCGATAAGTATAACTGCAGCAACAACAATGCCTATGATAAGGCCAGCGCTGCTCTTTTTTTCAGCGGACTTTGGCTTTTCCGCAGATTTTGCAGGCGAAGCATTCTTCACAGCCGCGGACGGCTCAGCCGAAGTTGCTGTAGAAGCAGGGGCTTTCGGAGAATTATCAGCTGCGAGAGCAGTCTCCTGCAGCGGCGCAGATACCGGCTTCGGAGGAACATCCGGAAGCGGTTCTGGCTCAACGGTTATTTCCGAATCATCATCGTCACCATCTGTCATATGCGGAACATATTCGGAAAGCCTTGCGCCTTCTCCGTCTGATGCCGACAGATTTCCGGCAGAAAAAGCTGTGGATGAAGGCTCAGCCGAAGCAGCCGGGGATGCAGAAATATCGATCCCGGGGATAGCAGAAAGCTCAGCTATCAGCTGGTCAACGCTTTGTATCCTGTCTTCCGGGCGGATAGCAAGACCATGCTTCAAAACACTGTCAAAGGCCGGGTCTGAAGCTATTCCAAGCTCTCCGGGCATTTTCAGTTCATCTTCAAATACCCTGTCAGGTGCGTCCGGCGGTATCTTTCCGGTAACACATTTGTACATTGTGGCGCAGAGTGCATAAACATCCGTCCACGCACCCTGAGTGCCGTGACGGCGGTACTGCTCCATAGGGGCATAACCGTGCTTGAGCATCACAGAAAAGCTCTTATCGTCGGCAAATTCCCTTGCCGCACCGAAATCAAGCAGCTTTACCTGTTCGCCGACAAGCATTATATTGTCGGGACTGATATCACGGTGGATAAGCTGTTTATCATGCATCTTTTTCAGTGAATGAAGAACAGGCATCAGCAGACATACAGTATTATCCCACGATATCGTTCCGACCTGTTTAAGATAATTCTTTAATGTGATACCGTCAAGGTACTCCATAACGATATATACGGTGCGGTTTTCCTCAAAAAAATCCCTTACCGCAACTATATCCGGTTCATTCGTGAATTTTGCAAGTGTTCTTGCCTCACGAAGAAAGTTTTCCCTGCTTTTTGAGAAAAGCTCTTTAGCGCTTTCCGTACTGATACTGAGAACTTCATTAGAGACCGTATTGTTGCGGTTGACCATTCCGTTAGGGAAAAACTCCTTAACAGCGACCCTGACCTGAAGCAAGGTGTCAAGGCCTATATAGGTGATACCGAAGCCGCCCTCACCTATGACGCCGCCGATACGGTATCTGTGATTCAGAAGAGCACCCCG
>CADCPT010000005.1 GCA_902803385.1 uncultured Ruminococcus sp. | reverse complement strand
CGGCAACAGCCGTGTCGGTCAGTCTGACTATATTGTCTGTGAGGCGTGCGAATATGTAGATACGTTTTTACATATCTACCCGGCCATGGCAGTGGTCCTCAATGTAGATGAAGATCATCTGGACTATTTCGGCACCCTTGACAGAATCAAGGAATCCTTCACAAAGTTTGCAGACCAGACCTCCGAGACGCTTGTTGTCAACGGCGATGATGAAAACACTATGTTCTGTGTCAGGGATATGGCTGCAAAGGGCAAAAAGATCGTTACCTTCGGATTTGGTGAAGCGAACGAATTCCGTGCTGTAATAAATGAAGGCAGCAAGGTCTTCGACAGCTTTTCTCTCTATCACAATAACGAAAAGCTTGCTGATATAGAGCTTTCCGTACCGGGAAAATTCAATGTAATGAATGCACTTGCAGCTTCCGCAGCTGCTGTTACTCTCGGCATTTCCGCAACTGATGTAAAGAAAGCACTTGAAGCCTTCCGCGGTGCTCACAGAAGATTTGAGATACTCGGCAAGCCTCAGGGAATAACGGTCGCAGATGACTTTGCACATCACCCGACCGAGCTTGAGGCGACGCTTAAAACAGCTATGAGCATGGGCTACAATAACGTATGGGCGGTTTTCCAGCCGCATACTTTCTCAAGAACCTACACCTTCCTCGACGAATTTGCAAGAGTTCTTTCTATCCCGGATCACTGTGTGCTTTCTGAGATCCTTCCTGTACGCGAAACAAACACATGGAACATTTATTCCAAAGATCTTGCCGAAAAGATACCCGGCTGCGTATGGTTCAAGACCTTTGAGGAAATAGCAGATTATGTTACAGAAAAAGCTGCTCCGGGCGATCTTATTATCACTATCGGCGGCGGAAACGTCTATATGTGTGCAGGGCTTATTATGGAAAAGCTCGGCGGAAAATAAATAGAAGGTTGTGTATCAATTGGATAAAAGACTGAAGCTTTATGGTTTTAACAATCTTACAAAGACCCTCAGCTTTAATATTTATGACGTCTGCTATGCAAAGACCGAGCGTGAACAGAAGGATTATATAGCATATATCGACGAGCAGTATAATTCTGAACGTCTGACGAATATTCTTTGCAAGGTCACTGAAATGATCGGTGCGTCTGTTCTGAATATAAGCAAGCAGGATTACGACCCTCAGGGCGCTTCCGTAACCCTTCTTATATCTGAAAAGGGTCTTCCTGAAAAGGTGGATCCTTCGTGCAACCTTGGAGAAGTTGCTCTTCTGCCGTATCGGGACACTATAGCAGCCCATCTGGATAAAAGTCATGTTACGGTACACACCTATCCTGAGTATCATCCTGATAATTCTATCGCTACCTTCAGGGTGGATATAGATGTCTCTACCTGCGGAACTATTTCCCCTCTTAACACACTTGATCTGCTTATAGATTCCTTTGATTCGGATATAATAACCATTGATTACAGGGTAAGGGGCTTTACAAGAGACACACTCGGACATAAGCTTTTCATAGATCATAAGATCACATCTATACAGGACTACATCAAGGACGAAACTCTCAGAAGATATGATACCGTGGATATAAACGTTTATCAGGCGAATATTTTCCACACTCAGATGCTCATAAAGGAGCTTGAGCTTCAGAACTATCTTTTCAAGACAGATGTTTACGAAATACCCCCGAAGGAGAGACTCGCTATCTCCAACAGCCTTCGCCGCGAAATGATAGAAATTTTCAGCGGTTCTAATGTTTATAACGAGGACTGATGTCAATTGAAGCTTGATCAGAGCCGTGCGCCTGTTTACGAGGCGCTTTGTCAGTACAGAGAAAACCGGATAGTATCCTTTGATGTGCCCGGACATAAGCAGGGAAAAGGAAACCCGGAGATGACTGAGTTTTTGGGAAAACAGTGTATGAGCGTGGACGTAAACTCTATGAAGCCGCTCGACAATCTGGTCCATCCTGTAAGCGTGATAAAGGAAGCGGAAGAGCTTATGGCGGACGCCTTCGGAGCCGAGCATGCTTTTTTTATGGTAAACGGGACATCAAGCGCCGTTCAGGCAATGGTAATGAGCGTTGTAAAGCGCGGAGACAAGATAATCATGCCTCGTAACGTTCACCGGAGCAGCATAAACGCTCTGATAGTTTGCGGAGCCATTCCTGTATATGTCAATCCCGGTGTAAACAAAAAGCTCGGCATACCTCTGGGTATGTCGGTCGATTCAATAAAAAAAGCCATTGCGGAGCATCCGGACGCAAAGGCTATCATAGTCAACAACCCCACATATTACGGAGTATGCTCGAATCTCCGTGAGATCGTCAAGCTCGCACATGCTGCCGGAATGAAGGTGCTTGTTGATGAAGCACACGGAACTCATTTCTATTTCGGCGATTATATGCCGCTTTCCGCAATGAGCGTCGGAGCGGATATGTCTGCCGTAAGCATGCACAAGACCGGAGGCTCTCTCACACAAAGCTCCGTTCTGCTGCTGGGAAAGGGGATAAGCCCCGGATATGTCAGGCAGATAATTAATCTTACTCAGACGACGAGTGCATCCTATCTTCTGATGTCATCCCTGGATATATCAAGAAAGAATCTTGCGCTCAACGGACGAAAAATATTTGAAACAGTTACCTCGCTTGCTTCCTACGGTATAGGGGAGGTCAACAAGCTCGGAGGGCTTTACGCCTTTTCAAGAGAGCTTATAAACGGAGATGATGTTTTTGATTTTGACCCGACCAAAATATCCATACATACAAGGGATATAGGTCTTGCGGGAATAGAGGTCTATGATATCCTACGTGACAGATATGATATACAGATAGAATTCGGCGATATCGGAAATATCCTTGCCATAGTATCCGTCGGAGACAGGATACTTAATATCGAAAGGCTTATTTCCGCGCTTTATGAGATAAAGAGACTTTACAGCAAAAGCTCGGCGGGAATGCTTGACCATGAATACATCGAACCGCATGTGTACTGCTCTCCGCAGGAAGCATTCTATGCAGAAAAAATGCAGCTTCCGCTCGATGAAACTATAGGAAAGGTATGTGCGGAATTTGTAATGTGCTATCCCCCGGGAATACCTATACTTGCTCCGGGTGAGCTTATTACCGCTGACGCACTGGAATACATAAAATACGCCAAAGCCAAGGGCTGCAACCTTACCGGTGCGGAGGATATGGAAACGAATAAGCTCAATATTATGGTATAAACAGAGTCTTTCTTTTTTATTTTCGGACAATATGATCTGACAAAAGGAGGAGCTTTATTTGGAAATGTGGTATACGGAGGAACAGACGAAAAACGTCCGTTTTTCCATTCGCTGTGATAAACAGAAATATTCGGCTCAGTCGGATTTTCAGAGGATAGAGATATTCAGCACACCGGAATTCGGGGATGTCCTTGTGCTTGACGACAGGATAATGCTGACCACAAAGGACGAATTCATATATCACGAAATGATAACCCATGTTCCTATGGCTGTAAATCCCGATATAAAAAACGTGCTTGTTATCGGCGCAGGGGACGGCGGCACTGTCAAGGAGCTGACAAGATACAAAAACATCGAAAGAATAGATATGGTGGAGATCGACCGGATGGTAGTTGACGCCTGCAAGGAGTTTCTTCCGACGATATCCTGCAAGCTTTCAGATCCGAGAGTCCATATCTATATTGATGACGGTCTGCGCTTTGTAAGAGGCTTTGAAAACACCTATGATCTCATAATCGTAGATTCTACCGATCCGATAGGTCCCGGAGAGGGACTTTTTACGACGGAGTTTTACGGCAACTGCTATAAGGCGCTTACAGACGACGGTATACTTGTAAACCAGCATGAAAGCCCTTATTACAAAAGCTATCAAAGAGCTGTGAAGCAGGCACATAAAAAGCTCGTTGAGTTTTTCCCGATGTGCAAGGTATACCAGGCTCATATTCCGACATATCCGTCAGGACACTGGCTCTTCGGATTTGCATCAAAAAAATTCCACCCGACGCATGACCTGCACGAAGAGCAGTGGAACAGACTCGGACTTGACACAATGTATTATAATACAAGGCTTCACAGAGGCTGCTTTGCACTGCCTACGTATGTAACAAAGCTGCTTATGGAAGGCGAATACTGAGGCGCCGCCTTCGGCAGCAAAGTGAATAGTGAATAGTGAATAATGTCGGTTGCTTAGTTCGGCAAGCCGACATGAAAAAAATGGAGGTAATGAAAATGGGAAAAGCTCTTATTATCGGTGCAGGCGGAGTTGCAAGCGTATGCATACACAAATGCTGCCAGAATCCTGATGTTTTTGAGGAGATATGCATTGCAAGCAGAACAAAGTCAAAATGCGATGCCCTTAAAGCAAAGCTTGACGGAGGAAAAACAAAGATCAGCACAGCTCAGGTTAATGCTGACAATGTTGATGAGCTTATTGCGCTTATCAATGAATTCAAGCCTGATGTTGTAGTAAACCTTGCTCTTCCTTATCAGGATCTTACTATTATGGACGCTTGTCTCGCAACAAAGACGAACTATGTTGATACAGCAAATTACGAACCTCTTGATACAGCAAAGTTTGAATATAAATGGCAGTGGGCTTACCGTGAGCGCTTTGAGCAGGCAGGAATAACAGCTCTTCTCGGAAGCGGCTTTGATCCAGGTGTCACCGGCGTATTCTCCGCATATGCCATGAAGCACCATTTTGATGAGATAAACTATATTGATATACTCGACTGCAATGCAGGAGATCACGGTTATCCCTTTGCGACAAACTTCAATCCGGAAATCAATATTCGCGAGGTCTCCGCAAAGGGCAGCTATATAGAGGACGGCAAATGGATCGAAACAGAGCCGATGGAGATAAAAAGAGTATATAACTTCCCGGAGATCGGAGAAAAGGATATGTACCTTCTCCATCATGAAGAGCTCGAATCACTTGCTCTCAATATCAAGGGCATCAAGAGAATAAGATTCTTTATGACCTTCGGCCAGAGCTATCTTACACACCTCAAATGCCTTGAAAACGTAGGTATGACGTCTATTGAGCCTATCGAGTTTGAAGGAAAGCAGATAGTTCCGCTGCAGTTCCTGAAGGCTGTTCTGCCGGATCCGGCTTCTCTCGGTTCGAGAACAAAGGGCAAGACAAATATCGGCTGCATTTTCATCGGTAAAAAGGACGGCAAGGACAAGACCTATTACCTCTATAACGTATGCGACCATCAGGAATGCTACAAGGAAGTAGGCTCCCAGGCTGTTTCCTACACAACAGGTGTTCCGGCAATGATCGGTGCTGCTATGATACTTACAGGCAAGTGGAACAAGCCGGGCGTACATAATATTGAGGAATTTGATCCCGATCCGTTTATGGACGATCTGAATAAATTCGGTCTTCCGTGGAAGGAAAGCTTCTCGCCGGAGCTTGTGGACTGATATAGTTTAAAAAGGGGCTGTTGCAAAATAAGGATTCTGACGGCAACCCCTTGAAACCAGCCAAGTGCGCCTACCTTGCGGCGCACTTTTTATAATGTTTTTTCAGGGGTTCCAGGCGCGAAGCGCCTGAAACCCCTGAAAAAAACAAATTTTTAGCAGCCCGGTCGCGCCGAAGGCACGGTCGGGCGGACGAAGCAGTGTTAATGCGACAGCTCCTTATACTATATTACAGGTGCGCCGATGGGTAGGGCACTTGACAGGAATTTTCAATGGGTAAAAAATGTCTTGCATCATCGTTTTTTACCTGATATAATAGTATTTACTTTGACGAAAAGAGGTTATTTCTATGACAGATAAAGAATTTGCCGAAATAAAGCGGCGTTTCAGAGCCGACAGGAACAATATCACTAAGGTCCGCGGCTGCTATGTAACTACCACAAAGGAAATAAGAACAAGGTTTGAAATATCAGTTCCCGCTCTCCCGGACGAGCAGAAGGACTGGCTTATGAAGCTTATGAAAAAGTCTGTTTCCGGTTCAATGGGAAGAAACCTTATGAATATCAGCTTCAGTGTTGATCAGGTGAATGAGGGAGAGGAGCATAAGCTTCTCAGCGCAATAAGGGAGTCTGAGCTTGAGGACGAGGAACTGCTCACAAAGCTCTATGAAAAGATAATAGAAGCCTTCCCTACGGATGCAAACTATCTTATCATGCTTGCCTATGACCGCTATGATGTTCCCAGCTATTCCAAAAACGATGAGGATATAGGCGATTCAACAGAAATGTTTCGTTATATGGTCTGCTCTGTATGCCCTATAAAAATGACAAAGGCTGCACTCGGCTTCTCTACTGCAGAAAGCTGCTTTAAGAACATAGGGGCTCAGGCGAGCGTTTCTGCTCCGGAAATAGGCTTTATGTTCCCATGCTTTGACGACAGAAGCACGAATATATACAATGCAGTATTCTACACCCGCAGCACAAAGGAAAGCTATCCGGAAGCCGTAGAGGCTCTTTTCGGCTCAAAGGCTCAGATGCCTGCCGCAGAACAGAAGGAAAAGTTTGAAAGCCTTATGTCAACAGCTGCTCCTGAAAGCTGCAATATCAGATTCGTACAGTCCGTGCATGACATGATAAGCGATATGATGACTGAGCACAAGGAAAGCAAGGATCCTGAGCCGCTGCTGTTTGACAAAAACGATGTCAAGCGTGTTCTTACGACCTGCGGTGCGGACGAGCAGGAGCTTGAAGGCTTCGACGACAGGTTCAATGAGGATTTCGGAGAATCAGCCGAAATACCTCCGAGAAACCTTATTGATCCGAAGCAGTTTGAGCTTAAAAACTCATATGTTTCCATAAAGGTAGATCCTAAATTCGGATTTATGGTCGATACAAAGGTCGTTGACGGGGTCAAATATATTATGGTGAGAGCCGATGAGGGTGTTGAGGTAAACGGTATCAACATTAAGTTTGACGGCGAAAACAACTGAAAGCTTTTTTGGGGGCTGCGAATAGTTTCGCAACCCCCTATTTTTTTACGTGCGCCGCAGGGTAGGCGTACCTCAGGGCGTTTACTACGGGTGCACGAGTTATTGCAGACGTGGCAGTGTTGATACGCGCAGGTTTATTATGAATTATAAATATTTATACCACAAGATATGGTATGTCATATCAAACTTATCAGCGTTTTATACATATATCAACATTATTAACGGTTGAAAGTGTACTAATAGACGATTTTGATACAAAGGGGTTACTGTGATATTTCATAACCTTAAAAATTTTCAATCGTGCAAGATGTATAATGTGAAGAAAATCCCTGTTATAACTTACAATAAGGCAGTATAATTATTTGTTAAAAATGTATAGGAGAATTTCAAAGTTGTCAAAAAATTGACGTTTTTTATCCAAAAAACTTCTTTACAAAATCACAGCTTTGTTATAGAATTATTGTAAGAAAAGCTGTGTAGTTTATCGTTTTTTGAACTGATCCGGTCATTACCGGGTGACCGGTCTGTCTGAAAACCGGAGCGGAGGTGTTTGACTGACGTAATGACGAACGACTGTAAACTCACTGATTTCATAAAAAGAAAGGAATGGTTGATCTGATGAACAAATTAGCTAAACTGGGCAGAAGCATCAGAAGAACTGCTGCTGTTCTGCTCGCGGCTGTAATGACGACGGTCTGCGTAGACGCTACAGTCATTTCGGCAAATGCTGCCTCCGGCATGCTCAGCAATGAGGAAAGAGGAGTCATCTTTGCAAATACCAGAACAGATTTCCGCGATGAGTCCATCTATTTCGTAATGACCACCCGTTTTTATAACGGTGACACAAGCAACGATGTACAGTGCTGGGCTGTAAACCCTCAGACCGGAGATTACAAGGCTAACTATGAGCCTGATAATCCTGCCTGGAGAGGCGACTTCAAGGGTCTTATCGAAAAGCTTGATTACATAAAGGCTCTTGGCTTTACAGCAATATGGATCACACCTGTAGTTGAAAACTGCTCAGGTTATGATTACCACGGTTATCACGCACTCAACTTCAAAAAGGTAGATCCGAGATATGAATCAGATAACGTTACTTATCAGGATGTTATCGATGCTGTTCATGCAAAGGGCATGAAGCTCATTCAGGACGTTGTTTATAACCACACCGGCAACTTTGGTGAGACCAATCTCTTCCCGATGTTCTATAAAGAAGGAGATCTTAGTGATCCGAGCTGCCTGAAACAGTATCCCAACACCGGTCTGCCCAGCAATTATGATTCGCTTCAGGGCACACCACAGTTTCAGGCTCGTCTTGCGCTTATGAAGGAAGACTCAAACGATACCCGCAATATCTATCATCACTACAAGAGTCTTGACTGGGATAACTACACCTGCCAGATAGGTCAGATCGACGGCGACTGCGTTGACCTCAACACAGAAAATCCGATCGTTTACAACTACATCGTTGACGCTTATTCCCAGTACATAAAGATGGGCGTTGACGCATTCCGTGTTGATACTGTCCGCCATATCTCCCGTCTTACATTCAATAAAGCATTCAACCAGCAGCTCATTGCTGCGTCAAAAACAGCAGAGGCTGTTTCCAACAGAAATGGTTATGACTTCTTCATGTTCGGCGAAGTATGCTGCCGTGATAACGGTAACTACTGGTACCGCCAGAACCCCGGTATGTCCACTCCCTTCTATACCTGGAAGGAATCAAAGGATTATGCCTGGAGCGAAGATCCTGCACAGTGGGAAACAAACTATAATTCCGCTATCCAGTGCTCACTGGATAACCAGGACAATTGTGACGCACAGCCTACAAGCACGAACGCTTTCCTCAACGGAAATGATTATCATACACCCGATTACAGCAGGTTCTCAGGTCTTTCTGTAATTGACTTCCCGATGCATTGGGCATTCAAGGATGCTTACAGTGCTTTCTCCATTGCAAAAAGAGGAGACGCTTCCTATAACGACGCAACATGGAATGTTACATATGTTGACTCTCACGACTTTGCACCTGACGGCGCTCCTGAAAAACAGAGATTTGCCGGCACTCAGGACACCTGGGCAGAAAATCTTGACCTTATGTTCACATTCCGCGGGATCCCCTGTATTTACTATGGTTCCGAGATAGAATTCCAGAAGGGCAAGCAGATCGATGAAGGCGCGAAAATTAAGCTTTCTACCTCAGGCCGTGCTTATTACGGAGATAACATCGAAGGCTCTATCGTAACAGGAGACTTTACTGTATTCAATGCAAGCGGCAAGGTCGCTGAGACACTTCAGTATCCGCTCGCACAGCATATTATGCGTCTTAACCGTATTCGTCAGGCTATTCCTGCTCTCAGAAAGGGTCAGTATTCAACTGATGGCTGCAGCGGCGGTCTTTCCTTCAAGAGACGTTATACAGGCAATGGCGTTGACAGCTTTGCGCTTGTAACTATTTCCGGTGATTCTACATTTTCAGGCATCCCGAACGGCACATATGTTGACGCTGTAACAGGCGATACAAAGACAGTAACCAACGGCACACTCACAACTTCCTGCTCAGGCAAGGGCAACCTCAGAGTCTATGTTCTCAACGGCCCCGGCAGAGTTGTTCCCAACGGCACATATATCAGCGACGGCGGCGCTGCTGAGCTTATCGGCAACCAGGATATCAATGTTGTAAAGCCCACAGGCATTACACTCAACGAAACGTCAGTAACAGTAAAAGAAGCTGAAAGCGTTTCCGTCAAGGCTACAGTTACCCCCTCTGATGCTACTAACAAGGTAGTATCCTGGTCTTCCTCCAACACATCTGTTGCAACAGTAAGCGGAGGTACGATCACAGGCGTAACACCCGGTACAGCAACTATCACAGCATCTACATACAACGGTATCACTGCTACCTGTAAGGTAACAGTAACAACAAACTCATCTATTGTAAAACCGACAGGCATCTCAGTTTCGCCCACATCACTTGAGCTTACTGCAGGTGAAAGCGGCAGCCTTTCCGCAACGGTTGCTCCTTCCAATGCAACAAACAAGACTGTAACCTGGACATCCTCTGATTCAGGCGTTGCCACCGTAAACTCCTCAGGCGGAGTAACGGCAGTAGCAGAGGGTACGGCTACCATCACAGCTTCTACCTTCAACGGCTATAAAGCGACCGCGACAGTTACAGTCAATCCCAAACAGTTTACTACGATAGAGCACGGTGTTTATTTTGAAAAACCGTCAGGATGGTCAGATGCGTATATTTATATGTTCGATAAGGGCTCAAGCGCTTCTGATCCGACAGTCGGTGCCGGATGGCCCGGAACAAAGATGACCGATATGGGTGAGGGTGTTTACTGCTTCGAGCATAATAACACCAGCTCGAATCTCTGCCTCGTTTTCAACAGCGGAAGCGGACAGCAGGCTTCCGATATGCAGTTTGTAGACTGCGGTTACTATACCGAGAGCGGTTACCAGAAGACGATACCTTATCAGACTACAGTTGAACCGACCGGAATTACACTTTCAAAGACATCAGCTACCATTAATGTAGGCAGCAGCACATCCGTAACAGCTACTGTCACACCTGACAATGCATCAAACAAGACAGTTACATGGTCTTCATCAAATACTTCAGTTGCGACTGTATCAAACGGTACCATCACAGGTAAGGCAGCAGGTTCGGCAACTATCACAGCCAAGACCAGTAACGGCAAAACGGCAACAGTTGCAGTAACAGTCAAGTCATCAGGCGATGTTGCAGTAACAGGTATTTCACTTTCCAGAAGCACAGCTAACCTCCTCGTAGGCCGCAGCTGCACAGCAACGGCTACTATAACACCTTCAAATGCAACTAACCAGACAGTAACATGGACTACCTCCAACTCTTCAGTTGCTACCGTATCAAACGGTACCATAACTGCTAAGGGAGTGGGTACCTGTACTATCACTGCAAAGACAAACAACGGCAAGACAGCAACAGTTGCAGTAACAGTTAAATCTGATTCAACAGTTGCAGTAACAGGCATCACACTTTCAAGAAGCACAGCT
>CADCPT010000004.1 GCA_902803385.1 uncultured Ruminococcus sp. | reverse complement strand
GTAGGCGCACCCCAAGGGCACTTCCTACGGGCGCACTTGACTGGTTTCAAGGGATTGCCATCAGAATCCTTATTTTGCGACAGCCCCCTCTGAAAAAACACTATAATAAAAGTGCGCCGCAAGGTAGGCGCACCGGGGGGCGCTTCCTTCGGGCGCACTTTGTATAGCGAAGGAGCCGTGAATTATTTCACAGCCCCTGAAAAAACTAATTTTTATTAGCCCGGTCGGTCATTTGTCCTGTACCCTTAGCTTATACAGCCTTCTTTTTTTCGGAAGATATTTCGGCAGCCGCGCGGCGTGCAGGTCCTTCCTGCTGCGCGGCAGATGTCCGCGCATACTCTCAGGAACAGTGCGTATGCCGGGGTCTGTCTCCCAGTTTATTGCAGCTTCGGGCGCCTTCGGCTCTGCCGGGCGCTCTTTTCTGACGGTCTGCTTCTTCTTCGGATGACCGGACATATTCGCCGGGCAGTCAGAGGGCGTCAGCAGCTCCCCCGAAATGAGCTTGTTAATAAGCCTCAGCGAATAATCCTCCGCCTTGCTGACAAGCTCGAAAAAGCTTTCGCTGTGCTTGCTGCCGTCAAAGGAGGATGTCCACTCGGTGTGAGAAAAATTGGCGCAGTCGCGCGGTATGTCTATTTTGCAGCTGCGGTAAAATATCGAAAGCGTCGGAGGAAGGTCGAGCAGCTTCTCCATTTTTTCAAGAAAAGCCTTTTTGAGCAGCAGCCTGTCGTCAAGCAGCACAAGGGCGCGGCGCCAGTCGGTAAAGGCGCGCATGACTTCCTCATGATCGGGGTCATCAACAAGGCCTGCAGCCATAAGGTATTCTCTCAGAGCATCGGCACATGAGGATACTGTTTCCCTGTCGTTCGGGCAGGTAGTGCGGAAGCTGAATTTCCTTATCGGTATGTGCATATCCTTCATAAGAAAAACGCTGTCAAGCTCTGCTTCGATGCGGTTATGCAGAACGGATGCAAGGCTCAGTCCTTCGCTCACCTTCGGGTGAGCCTTTGAAAACACCCCTATCGGTATCCTCTTGTCTCCTGCTTCGCTTTCGCAGCGGCCTACAATATACGGGTGAGCTATGCTGTCAAAGGCAAAATGCGTACAGAAGCCGAGGGCATAGCTGTATGCCGCATCACCTCCGCTTGCTTCTCCGTAAGCAAAAAGCAGGTTCAGCATTGCGGCTCCGCCGTATTCATGCATTATGTTCGATATTTTTGAAAGGCTCTTTCCCTTTTGCCAGGGCATGACCCTGTGGCCGAAGAAAACATCCGGTCCCGAAGCGCCGAGAATAAAGGCGTCGGGGCAGGGGATAACATTTCCTCCGCTTTTTTCAAGCCTTGCAAGTACCCTTCGGGCAAGTAAATAATGTGAAACTACAGCCGGCATTTGTACCACTCCGTTGCTTTTTATTCAATACTGAGGTTTGCATAATTTGCCATTATCTTTTTCGTTCCTGCGCTGTCAAAGGCGATCTCCAGCAGAGTATCGTTGCCCATCGGCTTCATACCTATGACCATTCCGGCGCCGAAGGTCCTGTGAACGACCCTCATTCCTATTTTGTAGCTGATATCCGGGCTGCTCCTGCGCGGAGCCGATGAAATCATTCTGCTGCTCATAAAGTCATTGTTGCGCGCGCTGCGCTTTTCCGCTTTGGCATTATATAGGTTTTCAGGCAGCTCATGTGTTTTTTCGTCAACGATATCGGCAGGCAGCTCCGAAAGGAAGCGGGACGGGCGGTTATGGCCTGTCTTTCCGAAAAGCGTGCGCGAGCGCGAGCTTATCAGCCACAGGCGGCGCTTTGCTCTTGTTATGCCGACATAGGCAAGGCGGCGCTCCTCCTGCATCTGCTCAAAATCAATAAGAGCCTGATAGCTCGGAAAGGTATTGTCCTCCATACCGGGAATGAAAACGTTGTTGAATTCCAGTCCCTTTGCTGAATGAAGGGTCATGAGCACAACAAAGCTGCTGCCGTCGTCGGTGTTGTAGCTGTCGATATCCGACAGCAGAGCTACCTCCTCCAGAAAGCCCTGAAGGCTTGCATTGTCGGGATTCTCCTGCTCATAGCGCATGATCGAAGATCTCAGTTCCTTTATGTTCTCAACGGCTTCGTCGCCGTGGTCGCTTTCATGACGTATGAATTCGGCATAGCTTATCCTGTCAAGAAGCTTTTCGTACATATCTGAAACAGAGGTCCCGCTCTCGAGCATATCGGACATTTCCTCTATTACCGCGCAGAAGGCTCCGAGCTTTTCTCTTATCCGGCACACTGCCTCAAATTCATCTGCATGCTTCATGGTTTCAAACATGCTCTGTCCGAGGCCGATGCTTATTGCTTCTATCTTTGCAACGGAGCTGTCTCCTATAGAGCGCTTGGGGACGTTCACTATGCGTTTGAGCCTTGTGTCGTCGCTGTGATTGCTTATAACGCTCAGGTAGGCTATCATGTCCCTTATTTCCCGGCGTTCGTAGAAGCGCCTGCCGCCGATTATTCTGTAAGGTACTGCCGCACGCACAAAAGCGCGCTCTATCGGCTGAGACTGTGAATTCATACGGTAAAGCACGGCAAAATCCGAATAGCTTTCCCCTGACGCAACGCCGTCGGTTATTGTATCGACAATAAAGCCTGCTTCGTCGCGTTCGTCAAGGGCATTATACCGCACAAGCCTTTCGCCCGGGTCGTTTGCTGTCCAAAGGGTCTTGTCCTTGCGTTTTTCGTTGTTTTTTATAACGAAATTTGCCGCCTTCAATATGTTTTTTGTCGAGCGGTAATTCTGTTCGAGCTTTATTACCTGCGCTCCCGGAAAATCCTCTTCAAATTCGAGGATATTTCTGATGGTTGCGCCGCGGAAGCTGTAAATGCTCTGGTCGTCGTCGCCTACAACGCAGATGTTGCAGTGGTCCCCTGTAAGCAGGCGCACAAGCTCATACTGCATGTGGTTCGTATCCTGATATTCATCGACCATTATATACCGGAACTGGCTGTTGTATTTTTCCTTTACTTCAGGGAAAGCTGACAGCAGCCTGACGGTATTGAATATCATATCGTCAAAATCCATGGCGTCTGCTTTCATAAGCCTGGACTGATACAGCTTGTAGACCTCCGCTATCTCAAGCATCCTGCTGTCTCCGAGCGCCTCCGCGGCATAATCCTCCGGGGAAAAGAGACTATCCTTGGCGTTTGATATCTCCGCCATTACAGACCTGACGGGAAGCAGCTTTTCGTCTATTCTGAGCTGCTTCAGGCAGTCCTTGATGATGCGCTTCTGGTCGTCGCTGTCATATACTGTGAAATGGCTGCTGTAGCCGAGAAGATGTGCGTTTGAGCGCAGGATCCTTCCGCATGCAGAGTGGAAGGTAGAAGCCCATATATCCAGCCCCTGCTCTCCGACCTTATCGCAGATCCTGTTTTTAAGCTCCGCGGCGGCCTTGTTCGTAAAGGTTATGGCAAGTATCCTCCAAGCTGCAGGCCGTGAGACCGAAAGTCTGTCTGCAAGCTCATCGGGAAGCTCTGCTCCCTCCTCGGCGCATATTTTTATAAGATCCGCTTCCTCATCTGTATAATCTCCGTAGACCTCGTCTGTTTCATATGCACGTCCCCAGCGCAGCAGGTTTGCTATGCGGTTCACAAGAACGGTGGTCTTGCCGCTGCCGGCGCCTGCAAGGATAAGCAGCGGACCTGAAACGGAATACACAGCCTTCTGCTGCATATCGTTAAGGGACGAAAATTCATTTTCTATTATCTGCCTGCGCCATGCCGCAAGCCCGGTTCTGATCTCAGGTGTCAAAGCTATGAACTCCTTTTTATTTATTCATCTGTTTTTATTTTACAACAAAACAACGGCAATATCAAGGAAATGTAAAAAATCTGACAAAGCACTTATTCCATAGTGTTTTTTCAGGGGTGCCAGGCGCGAAGCACCCGGCACCCCTGAAAAAACTATAAAAAGTGCGCAGTGACGGTCGGACGGAGAAAAGTACAGATGCATATGAGGCCTTTATACCATTGGTTCAATAATTAACTATTGACCCCCTGACATACTTGCTGATATAATGATATGAGAAAACAGCAGGGGAGAGATAGTATGCTGAATAAAAAGGTCAGAAACATTATGTATGCTGTATCGGCTGCAGTGACGTTGGTCCTGGTGTTATATCTTTTTGCCGCCGCAGTGACCGGGGGCATCAGATATCGCACAGAGGTCGATTCCTTAGAGCTGAACCGCAGCTACGGTATTGCAGGAATGATAAAGCTCACACAGCGCAGCGGGATAGATCTGGGCGATGAATTCAAAAAAACAATGAAAGAAAAATGCAGCAGCACCGTTTCTTTGATAGGTATCAATACAGTCGGATCCTCCGAGATAGCAAAGATGATCTGTATCGACAGTGTTTTTGATTACGGGATGAAGGATGAGCTTTTCTATGAGCTTAACAGGCGGATAGACACTGAGACCGGACTGTTTGACGAATACTATAACGACAGCTATGACGGACTTGATGCCGATACGATATATGCTATGAAGCTTGCATCCACCGATGCTCTGATGATCTCGCTCGATGCATTTTCTCTGACCGACGCCGACTACGATGTTTTTTCCGCTCTGGCAAATGCTTATAATTCAAGCCTTGATAAATACGATCACAATGATATATATAACAAGAACTGGACTATTTCGGCTGAGCTTGAAAACATTTTTTACTATTATCTCATAACAGACCGTCTTGACTGTCTTGATTATGAAATGATGTGGAACAGGCTCGGCTCCGATTATGTGCGCAATCTGTTTGAGACCGGAGAGAACAACGAGAGCTTCCGCGAAAAATCCGTTGCAAACATTTCAGGGATACTCACCGACCTAAAGGCTCATATGCTCGGCGCGAATATAACCGTTCCGTACACTCCGCAGGAGTATTATGAAATACTCGATACGGAGGAGGCATTCAAGTATGATGCGTCGGCTGCCGATGAATTTGAATACTCGATCTTTGTATATCTGAGCAATCCGAAGGATCTTGATCTTTCAAAGAACCAATTCTTTGCGGACAATATCGGAAAATGGCTCAGCAGATAACGGTGATAAGTGCGCCCGAAGGAAGTGCCCTTGGGGTGCGCCTGCCTTGCGGCGCACTTTTATTATAGTGTTTTTTCAGAGGTGCCGCGAGCAAAGCTCGCGGCACCTCTGAAAAAACAAAAAAATGACCGCCCGGTCGTGCCGTAGGCGCGGTCGGACGGTCGGGGCGCCGTTAATGCGGCAGCCCTGTTTTAGTTTACTTTGAAAGCAGTATGCGGTCGTTATCAAGCTCTTCGCCGCTTGCTTCACTGAATTTTTTAAGAAGGTCAGAGGTCTTGAGATTCATCTTTGCCTCGTCAGCCTCATCATAAATGATCTTTCCGTTGTTCATCATGATAAGCCTGTTGCCATGAACGATAGCGTCATGCATATTGTGGGTTATCATAAGAGTGGTAAGCTTATGCTCACCTATGATCTTATCGGAAAGCTCCAGGACCTTTGCTGCAGTCTTGGGGTCAAGCGCAGCGGTGTGCTCATCAAGGAGCAGAAGCTGAGGCTTCTTTATGGTCGCCATCAGAAGAGTTATCGCCTGACGCTGTCCGCCGGAAAGCAGACCCACCTTGCTGGAAAGCCTGTCTTCAAGTCCGAGACCGAATTCAGCCAGCATCTCGCGGTAAAGGTTCCTTTCGTTTTTGGTAACGCCCCATGCGAGAGTCTTTCTCTTTCCTCTTCTTGCCGCGATAGCAAGGTTTTCGTCGATAGACATATTTGCGACCGTGCCCATCATAGGATCCTGAAAAACACGTCCCAGAAAGGGCGCTCTTTTATGCTCGGGAAGAGCCGAAACATCCTTGCCGTTTATTATGATCTGTCCCCTGTCCACCGGCCACACGCCTGCGATCGCATTGAGCATCGTTGATTTACCGGCGCCGTTGCCGCCGATGACCGTACAGAAATCGCCCTCATTAAGAGTAAGGTTAAGCCCGTTCAGCGCTACCTTTTCATTTACCGTTCCTGCATTGAAGGTCTTATAGACGTTTTTTATTTCAAGCATCCTTTTCTACCTCCTGCGCAACGGCTTCCTTCTTGTTGAGCTTTGCAACTCTTTTGAAGGAATTCCTGCTCTTTCCCCTGAGATACGGGATCGCAAGGAAAATAGCAACGATAACGGCAGTAAACAGCTTCATATCCTCCGACGGCATCTTGAGCCAGAGAACAATGCCGATGACTACATAGTAGATTATTCCGCCGAGCAGAACAAATATCAGCTTTACGATAAAATTGAAATGCTTGCGGAAAACAGCCTCCCCGATGACCTGACCGATGATAACTGCGGCAAGACCGATAACGATAGCGCCGCGGCCCATATTGATATCCGAAAAGCCCTGATACTGAGCCATAAGAGAACCTGACAAAGCAACAACTCCGTTTGACAGGGCAAGAGCCACTATCTTGTAGAAGCTTATATTCGTGCCCTGAGCGGTAGCCATCTTCGGATTGCTTCCTGTTGCACGGATGACAGAGCCCTGCTCGGTGCCGAAATACCAGTACATAAGGCAGACAAGCACTCCTGCAAAGCAAAGACCCACAATTATTGCCATTGTGATATCTCTGAGCGAAAGGAGCAGAACGAACTTGTTTGCGTTTATCGGCCTGTTTGCCTGACCCATTATATTCAGGTTGATCGAATAAAGGGCGATCTGGGTAAGGATACCGGCAAGAATATCCGGTATTCCGAGTACCGTATGGAGCAGACCTGTTACAAGACCTGCTATTATGCCTGCGGCAAACGCTACGGTAACGGCAAGCCAGGCAGGCGCGCCGGCAATAAGCATCATTGCAGTTACCGCGCCGCCCGTTGCGAAGCTTCCGTCAACAGTCAGATCTGCAAAATTGAGCAGCTTGAAGGTGATGAAAACGCCGAGAGCCATTATGCCCCAGATGATACCCTGAGCTATATTTCCCGGCAGAGCCGAGAGAAAATTCATCGGATTAAGAGAAGTAAAATATTCCAGAATGAAATTCATTTAATGTACACCAACCGTAATAATATCAAGTCTTTGAAAATCAGTCCTTGATCTCCTCAAATCCTTCGGGAATAGTGATTCCAAGCTCTGTTGCTCTTGCTGCAACATACTTCTTTGTGAACTTGGGAGCGTATGCGATATCCATTTCAGCAGCCTTCTTGCCGTTTACGAGGATGTCGTATGCCATTTCGGCGGTCTTTGTGCCGATGTCATAGTATGTGATGGAAAGTGTTGCTACGCCGCAGTTCTTGCAGATGGACTCTTCGCCTGCGATGATCGGCTTCTTTGCGGGAAGTGCGATGCTGTCGATAAGCTCTGCGTTTGAAGCTGCTGTGTTATCTGTGGGAATGTAGAGAGCGTCACACTCGCTGCATGCCGTTGTTGTTACCTGAGCAACGTCGTTTGAGTCAGCAAAGGTGTATTCCTTAGCTGTGATGCCGAGGTTTGCAAGCTCCTTGGTAACGACCTCTGCCTGATACTTGGAGTTAGCCTCAGCAGAGCAGTAGAGGATACCTACTGTCTTTGCATCCGGGCAAAGCTCCTTTACCATCTTAGCCTGCTCGTCAAGGGGAGCAAGGTCGGAGGTACCGGAAACGTTGATGCCTGTCTTGCCGCTGAAATCCTTGATGTCGAGAGCGGTGCCGTATTCTGTGATAGAAGTTGCAAGGATCGGGATCTCTGTTGTAGCAGCGCTTGCAGCCTGAAGTGCAGGAGTAGCGTTAGCCATGATGAGATCGTAATTTGAAGATACGAACTGGTTGCAGATAGTAGCGCAGTTAGCGGAATCGCCCTGTGCGTTCTGAAGGTCGAACTTTACGTGGTCAGCACCGAGAAGCTCTGTGAGCTTATCCTGGAAGCCCTTTGTTGCAGAGTCGAGAGCCTCGTGCTGAACGAGCTGGCAGATGCCTACATTGAATACCTTGCCGTCTTCGATCTCAGCCTTTGAGGTGTCTGACTTGGATTCTGCTGAAGCCTCTGAAGCAGCAGTGCTTGCATTTGAAGCAGTGCTTGTTTCGTTGCCTGTTGTTGTACAGCCTGCGAACATGCCGAGAGCCAGAAGTGAGGCAAGAACGGCGGCTGAAGCCTTTGTTTTCTTATTCATTACATTACTCTCCATTTCTTTTTTGGATATATAATTCTTTAGGGCTTTAAAGAGCCCAATACATAGACTTTACCACATTACAGCGATTTTGTCAATAAATATGTATGAAAGCTACAAAGTTTAAACCAAATCCCTAAAAAATCCGTTTGATTTCAACGTCATATTCAGCATTATTATATTGCTTCGGGCATTTTGCGATATTTTGGCGTTTCTTTTTGTATAATATTTCAATAGTAATTATCTCCGGGGTGCTTTTTATACTGTTTTTTCAGGGGTATCAGGCGCTTTTTATTAGTGATCGGTAATGAGCAATTGTCGTTCGCTGCGCCAAAGCGGAATAAAGTGTTGTAACGCCCACGTTCGCCTACCCTGCGGCGAACTCACTTATACTAATATCCAATAAAACACTTTAATATCTTTGGCGTTAAATTCCGCATAGCTTTGTTGTCGTCTCGTCGTCGCTCGTTG
>CADCPT010000003.1 GCA_902803385.1 uncultured Ruminococcus sp. | reverse complement strand
GTATCCTATCGAGGTTAAATCCGGCAGAAAGTATTCTATTGAATCGCTGAAACGTTTCAAGGAGAAATACAAGGCGAGGATAGGAGAATGTTATGTTATCCATCCCCGGAATCTCAGTTTCAAGGAAGACATCCTCTGCATACCGCCGTATATGACTATTTGTCTGTAAAAACAGCCGTTCGGATTCCCACCCGGATGGCTTTCCTCATGCCCCAATATGTAACCTTTCTGCAATATCCCTTATTGCACTCACGAAACGATGATCTTCTGTCAATGTTATCTGCGAGGGGTCGGCGGCGTGCAGCCGCTGTCTGATCAACCTGTCAGTTCTGAACAGGTCATCTATCCTTCTGACTATTCCTGTTGCGCACATGGTACAAATCTCCTTTGATACAAATTTATTCAAGGGTAGTATTTGTAATTTGCGGGGGAATATACCGAAAAATATGGGGCTGTCGCACTAACACTGCCCCATCCGCCCGACTGTTGCAGCGAAATGACCGGGCTAAAAAAGATTAAGCGGTTCAAATGGCGGCTTTGCCGCCATTTGAACCGCTTATACTATATGGAGAGTGCGCCGCAAGGTAGGCGCACCCCAGGGCACTTCCTGAGGGCGCACGGGGCAGTGTTAACGCGACGTCACCCCTGATAAAACAAATTATAGCCGCCCGGCCGCACGGATATAAAAAACACAGGCTTCCGCAAAACACTTGCGGAAGCCTGATCCGGCTATGGTCTATTCTTTGCTCCTGTTTCCTGAAGCTGCCATAAGTATTGCTGCACAACATAACATGCTTGCTGCAGCAAAAAGTGCAGGAAATGCAGTATCGCCTGTTTTTGCAGGCTTTTCGTCCGGTGCTCCCGGACTTTCCTGTTCAGGCTGTGGTTCTTCGCTCGATTCTGCCGAAGGCTGCTCAATGCGGGCAATTACCTGTGTGCTGCCGCCGTGACCGCTTTGTGCTACGACCGTAACGGTAATGGGCAGCATCACCGACAGCATAATAGCAAACAAGCACACACCTGTTTTAATTGTATTTTTCATTGCGTAGCCTTTCGAAAGCCTCGATCACTGGTTTTCAAGCATAGAGTAGAATACCATATAGCCGCTGTAATCGCCAACGATCTCGGTAATATTATAGTCGCAAAGGTCATGCTGATTAAGACGAAGCGTAAGATCCTGGATCTCGCCTTCATGTATAAATTCGGCAATCTTGAATCCGATCGAGGATGTCATGGGAGAAGAGTTGACGCTCTGTGTAGTATCCAGGTTTTCGGTTACATCATAGACATCATAATTGAACTTCTTTGAGGAATCAACTTTGTTGGTGATCCTGAAATCGCTGTCTTCGGAAGTAGCGTCTTTATCACGTACATAAACACTGATCTTCTGTGTTTCTTCGTCAAGATTGGTGATCGTTTTTGCGGTAACATGGGTAACAACATCCCTGAAGCTGTCTTCGGTGGTGTTTTCGGGCATTGTCAGAGTACCGAAATCAACAACATCCGGAATCTCGATAACATAGGTCACATCTCCGGTAACAGATCCATCAATGCGTGCTTTTACTTCGGTCTGACCTTCCTGATTAGTATTGGTAAGCTCTGCTGCATATACAGAAACGGCAGATGTGCATACCATAGCGGCTGCGAGTGCAAGTGTGATGATTTTTTTTGATTTCAAGGTTAATTCTTCCTTTCAGATTATTTTATAGAACAAGGCATCGCCTTAATTCACAATGAGGGTAAATGCAGATTCGGCTGCATTCAGAGGTGTGTGCTCTTCGTCGAGCAGAACGCATTGATAAAAAACAATTGCGTTATAGGTGCCTTTGGACAGGGACTTGTTCAAGGGTATTTCTTCCAGCCCCTGTCCGGGCTTCAGCAGGGGAGAGGTATAAAGTACTGTTCCGTCGGCAAGCTTTACCGTTGCAAAAAATCCTACGGTGTTTTCCTTGGGATTGCCGACACTTAGCTTCAGCGAAGTATCTCCTTCGTTCATTGTGGCTGATGAATAGCCGGGAATCATAGTCCCTTTTTTCTGATCGCTTCTTTCATCAGGCCGGCTGACGTTCGGATCCCAGTTGTCAACGATCGTACCGACAACACCCTTGGCGTTTTCAACGGGAGGCTTTTCTTCCGTCAGGCTGCGGACAAGAACGACAAGCGTAACGATACAGCCTGCAAGTATTATCAGCAGAAGAATGATGATGATAGTCTTTTTTCTGCTTTTTTCATTATTATTATTCACTTTCCTTTTTTCTCCTTGAGATAAGAATCGCCAGTATGGATGCAATTATCATTGCGACAGACATAGTGAGCGGCAGGCTGCTGTCTCCCGTATTGAAATTGCCGGTATCCTTATCGTTGTTCTTATCGGATGTAATGTTTTCCGCTACAGCAAAGCCGGTCGGTTCTGTGAGTGAGAAGGTCGCCCAGCCGTTTTCGATGCTGTCGGGAGTAAATGCCATTGCTTCGCCGTTTTCGTTCAGAGTGATTATCCGTACATCGTCTGTGCTGACAGGAATGCTGATCGTTATGCCTTCACACCAGAGCTCAGCAGGCATCTCGTTCCCGTTCGGATCGGCAGCGGTAAGATCATAAGCGCAGGTGACAGTCCTTGTTCCGGCTGCGGAAAGCATGGTGTTATAGGAAGCGGAACTGTAATTGATGGGTATGTAATTTATCATCATTGATCTCTGGATGAATGCGCTTATCCTGATCTTCGCTTCATTGGCGATCTCAGTGTTTTCGATAAACCTTCCTCTTACGATCGGGAAGCCCTGGTTCATTATTGTTGATTTGTATTCGATATGCTTCCAGTCAACAGTATCATCCGTGACGGAATTCAGCTTATCGGCAAAATCAGAAGTTATCATATATTCAATGGTCAGTGATTCGCAGGTATTACTGAGCTTATTGATTGATCCGTCAGCAACAGCCGGATATTTGCCCGAAACAGCGTAAAATACATTGCTGATATTATCACTGTTATTCTGGGCTGCAACTGAGGCACGGACAGTATCGGATGTTCCGTTGATATTTCCGGAATTGTAGGAAGAGACTACAGTGCCGTTGTTTTCGGCGGCTATACCGCCTGCATTATTACTCATGCCCGCGAAGCTGCAGTCGATCACGGCAAGGTCCCTGACAATTCCGTTTTTACCTATCACTCCGAAGAGACCGCCTTGATCTTTTATGTCGATATCAAGACCTATGATGCAGTATCCTCTGCCGTCGAAGATCCCTTCAAAAGCTGTTTCAGCCGTGCCGATAGCTACAGTCCATTTGCTGTTTTCGGGGGCGTTGATATTGTTTTCGAGCCATACATTTGCTTTGCGGTAACCGGGGGTGTTGCTCCTGACATTCTCTGCAAAGTCAACAAGCTCTTCGTATGTTCTGATGCCTGTCTCTTTTGCCGGTGTTTCGATAAAGCCGGGAATGATCACGATATCCTTGTCCGTGACATGACAGATAACGGAGCCGTTGCTGAAGCTCAGAGCTTCTTTTACGCCCGAAGCCTCTGACATCACGCTGTCGAGGATATGATCATCGTCCGTTTCGTATCTGATAACAACGTCAGTATTTTTATCGACGGTGATCGGGTCTGAGCTTCCTGTGCTTTCAAAGGTCAGGTAAGAGGTAGCTGTACCGTTTTAGTCATAGATAAACTTGTCTTTGTCTATGCTGACGGTTATTGAAGACTCGGGAGGATTTCCGTCAGGGTAGTTGGAATATCGGTTTTCGGATTCAATATAATAGATCGTGCCCCTTGTATCGTCTGGGAGAGGATAGTCATCGGGTGTCCTGCCGTTGTCGGTCTTTTCGTCAACAAGCGTTGATGTGTAAGTATAAAGGCTTGTGTCAGCCGGGTCATACTGAAGCTCAAGCGTACAGTCCTTGTACGGCATGGGGAAAGTGATATGATAATATCCGTTACTGTCGGCCGGCATTGTCTCAAGCAGCTCCTGAACAGATATCGTATAGCTTGCGGAAAGCGTAGGCTTGTCCGTGCTGCATGCAAATGCATCCGGATCGTAATCAACAACTTCGTCTGCCAATAGTTTATCGAAAATGTTTCCCGATGCATCCTTCAGTACTATGTGATCGAGCGTCTTTCCTGCTTTCGGCCTGAAAGCGATATCTATGATGTTGCCGCTTACGACAGAGGTCTCCGACCCTGTTATAAGCTCGGTCGTGTTTGTTTTGCTGCCCGAAAGATAGTCCGCAAGAGGTGTTACGGTAGCTCTGGTATCACCGCATACAGAATTGATCTCATTATAGGTCAGTGTTGCAGTCGGAGTGCCGGAATAAAAGACCACCATTTCCTTTTCGTTGAGAATGCCCTTTTCTGCCGGTTCTTTGAGCTTTTCTTCGAGATCGATCTTGCCGGTCGAGGGTATAGACGGCATTGAGGCGTTTGCGAGCGTCATGCTCATATCGTGATCCTTCAGCATATTTGCTGCGGCATTGGTCTCATCCCATATCAGAGGAGTTCTGAGCAACAGGAAATTCGGGCCCGCCTGGATCGTGTCGCTGTCTGCGGAGTCGGTGCGGTATGACACATCCGGGAGATGTGTGTTTGTGATGCCGCCGAATCTCAGCTCCTGATCTATATAGTCGGTTATGGTATCGACATTGCTCCTTGCCACGTTTTTGTTGGAAGTGATGGCAGAAAGACTGCCGGGACCTGCAATGGCTTTATATCCGTTTCAATGGTTCCCATTGCAATTGCGCCCCATTTGCCCGTCAGGACATTCGTGATCAATCCTGCCCGGACCTCGTTGGAGGGCAGAGCCGTTGTTGCAAGACAGGCAGCGACCAGACACAGTGACAAAACTATGCTTAACGAACGCCGTCCGATTTTTTGAATGTTGATCGCATTGAAACACATCCCTTTTTTATTAAGAATAGCTGTTATATAGTACTATAGATTATAATACTACAAAAAAAATACATAATCAACAAAAATGTATGTTTACAATAAGAGATTATATGAGTTATAATAAAAGACGTAGGCGGTGATTCTATGAAAAGTCTGAAAAACAATGCCTTGTTTGTAATATATACGGCAATACTCGGCGTTATTGTGGGCGTGATAGTATGGTCTTTTTTGAAAGTAATGAATTACGGCATTGAATTCCTCTGGGATTTTGTGCCTTCGAAAACAAGCTTTCCGTTCTATACGCTCTGCGTATGTACTGCCGGAGGTCTGCTCGTAGGTCTGTGGAAGAAAAAAGCCGGAGACTATCCCCAGGAACTCCAGACAGTGCTCGGACGGGTGAAAAAAACGGGGCGGTATTCCTACGAAAATGTTTTTTCGATAATGCTTTCTGCATTGCTGCCGCTTCTGATCGGCGCAAGCATAGGACCGGAGGCAGGACTTACGGGAGTGATTGCAGGTCTTTGCACATGGGTCGGGGATAAGCTGAAGCGGTACAAAAAGGAAACAGACGAGCTGACGGCTATCGGTATGAGCGCAACACTGGGTACTGTCTTCCGCTCCCCGATGTTCGGCTTTATTGAACCGATAGAATCCGAAAAAGAAACTACACTCCCAAAGACATCAAAGATAGTTTTGTATCTTACGGCCATACTGAGCTCACTCGGCGTTTTTTTGCTTCTGAATAAACTGACGGGCACGTCCACAGGCATGGAAAGCCTGAAATTTGACGGTATTCCGGTCGAACAGTATCTGTATGCTCTTCCTCTTTCGCTTGTTGGTATTGCAGGGGGATATCTGTTTTTTTTATTCAAAAAACTGACTTTTACGATCGAAAAAAAGCTGAAGCGGTTTGTGATAGTCCGCGCATTATCCGGCGGTCTGCTTCTCGGGCTTTGCGGCACGTTCCTGCCCCTTACGATGTTTTCGGGTGAGCATCAGATAGGGATAGTAACTGCTCAGGCGGAAGCTATAGGAGCCGTTATGCTGCTGACCATAGCCGCTGCAAAGCTGCTGCTGACAAATATATGTATCGATTCCGGGCTGAAGGGCGGACATTTCTTTCCCGTTATTTTCTGCGGGATATGCATCGGCTGTGCAATGAGCAGTTTTACAGGGGTGGATATGGTATTCTGCTGTGCAGTCGTTACGACCGCACTTGTAGGGCATACGCTGAAAAAGCCCCTTGCGACCGTTCTTCTGCTTATGATAGTATTCCCGATAAATCTTATACCAGTGATGCTTTTTGCAGCTGCGGCGGCTACGCTTATTCCTACACCGGAGCTTTTGCTGACGGAACCCGACGAAAAGATGCCGGCGGAAATATCTGAAAAGGAATGATATTTCCTGTCAGCTTTATACCGGAATAGCTGCTTTGCAGATCGTTTTTATCAGGATATACAGTGTTACTGTGAAATAATTATTTTTGGCAGGTGTGATATGAGCCCTTTGATTTTTGTTATCATTCTATCGCTGGTTTGTCTGCTTGGTTTTTTCAATGAAAAGGTGACAAAGCTTACATATGAGATCTCGCTTATGCTGTTCTCGGTCGTTGTCGGCATACTGCTGCTGATCGCCGCGGTTTTGCTCAGCGGAACAGATGCTGCGGCTGTGCTGGATAAGTCTCATTATATAAATATTGAAGGCTTTCTGATGAACGGCGTTTTGTGCTTTATGCTTTTTGCCGGCTCCTGCCATATGAAGCTTTCCGATTTCAAGGAGCAGGCGCGTCAGGTGACGGTGCTTGCCTTTGTATGTACGCTGATCGGTGCTGTTTTTTACGGAGCACTGTTTTACGGCATTTCCGCTTTGCTCAGTCTGAACCTGTCGCTGCCGGTATGCCTTATGTTCGGAAGTATCGTAGCTCCTACCGATCCGATAGCGGCAACGAGCATACTCAGTAAATTCGGTCTGCCGGAAAAGATATCGTTTCTGATACAGGGTGAATCCCTTTTTAACGACGGTGTCGGCGTGGCGCTTTTTGTCTGCTTTTCGGGAATGGCGACTGCGTCCTCTTCCGGCGGATTTATCGAAATCATGTGCAGAGAGATACTCGGAGCAGTTGCCGCAGGCGTAATAGTAACTGTACTGTGCTTTTTGATGTACAAAAATACAAAAAGCAAGACCCTCGGGATATTTATCAGTCTGACGTCAGTCTGTATATCCTATGCAGTCTGCGAGTGGCTCGGATTTTCGGGCGCAATAGCATCTGTTATCTGCGGCATATTGTTCTCATATCTGCGTTCCCGTTTCTGCAGCGATGAGGATGCTGAAAAAGCCGGGCATTTTGATCTCTTCTGGGAAACGCTTGATACCTTACTCAATTCAATGCTTTATGTCATGCTCGGACTGTCGTTTGTACATATTCTTCAGATGCAGAATGTAGTGATCCTTTCGCTGATCGCCGTTGCGATAAACCTTATCGCCCGTTCGGGCAGCCTCGGTCTTTCTTCCTTGTTTATGGGAAAGATACCCTGTGGTTACGGAAAGCTTGATTTTATAAAGCTGCTTACCTGGGGAGGCCTGCGCGGAGGTCTGTCTGTCGCACTTGCTATGAGTACCCGTGAAGTGCTGCCGGAGAATGTTTACTATATTATTCTCGGCGGAACATATGCTATTGTTTTCTTTACTACTGTTGTTCAGGGACTGTCGATGAAGCCTGTTTATCAGCGCATCAGCCGGCGTGTGTCACAAACAGGAACAAAATGAGATTTTTGGTGGTTGTTGAAAAAACACTATAACAAACGTCGATGTCCCCCGGGTCTCGCCTGCCGGCTCGGTCGGCGCTGCTGCTGCGCAGCGGTGTCCACAGGACACCCGCGCCCTCTAAGGCGG
>CADCPT010000002.1 GCA_902803385.1 uncultured Ruminococcus sp. | reverse complement strand
GTCGCAGAAGCGCCGTTTGTAAGAAAAAGGGTAAGACCGATAAGGAAGGCAAATGCTGAATTGATGAACATTGTAAACAGGATCATGGAGCTTCGGCACTCGAAGGTATATTTCAGACAGAAATCGCCGTAATCATCAATGGATTTTTTGAAGCGGTGGAATGAATGTACAGCCTGTCCGAAGGTCTTGACCAGGGGAATACCTCTCACATATTCAACTGCTTCGTTGCTCATGTTTTCCAGAGCATCCTGATATTTACGCATATCCTCCGCCATTCTCGGACCCATCATACGGAACATCATCAAAAATGCGAGTACGATAGGAACAATGCAGACAAGTCCGAACCGCCGGTCATAGATAAACAGCATAACCACCATTGCCAAGGGTGTAACTATAGCCTGTGCCATATCGGGCAGATTATGGGCAAGCAGCGTTTCTGTGCTTGATGTCGCCTCGGTAACAATGCGGCGAACACGCCCTGTTCCCATTTCATCCGCAAAGCCTACAGGCAGCCTTGCAATATGGTGGAGCAGATCTTTTTTCATATTTCCTGCCACGCGGAATGCCGACAAATGAGAACACATCAAGGCCCCGAAATACACCAGCATACAGATCAGCGAGAAAATAACAGCCATCCAACCATAATGTGTAATGTCAGTTGCCTTTGAAAAATCCGGTGCTGTTTCAATTACCTCTTTGATAATTTTCCAAAGGTACACAAACGGCATCAGCGCCAGCACACCTGTTGCAGCGGACAGGATAAGCGACAGATATGTAAGCACTCTGTGTCCTCCTGCATAGCCCATCAGCACAGAAAATGCCGATGGTTTTTTCTTTTCTTTCATAAATTGATCCTCCATTCGTTAGATATAACTAACCTGAAATTATTATTTAAAGGGACTGTGATGTCCCTGAAAAAGCGGTTTTTTTCCGGTATTTGTATTCATGCAAGCCTACACCTCACAAAGCAGCTACGCATTTTGCTTCAAAAGCGGCTGTGTCCGGGCTTTTTCCTACTGTAATGACTGCCAGAGCACACGGTATTTTGCCGTCAATGAATGTGTATTCAGCCTTATGGAAACCTGCATCAGCAAAAAAATCCTTGTAGCTGTCAAAAGTGAATTGACGCTTGAAATCCGCACCGGCTTTCCCGACAGTTTTTGCAAAACCGCTTGTTTTGCCGCCTTTAGTCCGGTTTATATAAGTGGGAATGATAAGCTGACCGCCGTTTCTGCATACTCGGCAAAGCTCGCAGAGTGCTTTCATAGGTTTGTCAAGCAAATGTATGACATTCGCCGCCACGACCTTGTCGAAACTGCTGTCATCAAAGGGCAAGTGCAAAATATTCGCCTGCATGAATCTGATATTATCAATGCCGCAGCAGTTTTTTGTTGCCCTTTTCAGCATTTTTTCCGACAAATCCGTTGCTGTCAGGTGCCGGCATACACCAACAACAGGCGCGCTCAGCATACCTGTCCCGCAGGCACATTCCGGAACATCGTCGTCATCTGAAAAAATACATACTGTTTTCTTGATAAGCATTTTATGTGTTTTTCTGTTGATACCCCTGACAAAAATATCATATACACCAGCAACCCTGTCCCGGAACATAAAGGTCAGTTCCTTTCTTTATTCTCTACTGATGATAAATCCGTTTAAATATCACTTGTCGTTTTTGCGAATGCGAATTTGATAAACGCACCCATTATTCCGTATTTCATTTTACCTCTCCTTTATTCTATCATATACTGTTTGTGCGTTCCCATCCGTCTCCGGCATCTGTATCGTGACGGACGAAACGGAAATCGCATACATCTCCGCCCTGATAAAGCGTTTTTGTCCGGATAAAATCGGTATAAGGCAGATAACCGTAATTTATGATGTCAGTATGGCAACACATACTTCCTAACTTAAAAAGGTTTCGCTTACCGAGAATTTTAGCATAGATACATTATTCTCCAAAACACAAGTTAAATATCTCTAACTATATTATAATACATCTCGTGTGAATTATCAATAAGCGCCGTAAATGAAAAGGTTTAACGCTGATAACGCCGGATAAGGCGCTTGTGTCATCGGGATGATCCGGGTCTTTAATGCCGCAGCGCCAGAAGTTTCCGTCAGGTTTGGTGCCATAGCAATGTACGTTGCCGCCCAAGGAAACCACCCCGGAGGTGATCCCATATTCTCTGAATAGTGCCATGATGCACTGACTTGTGCAGCCCTTTGCGATACCGCCAAAGTCGATACCTTTTCCGTCCTGTGTTTCAGGTGTGCCGTTTTCAATAATGAACTTGTCAAACCCGCACTCAGCTGTCTATTATTCGTTAGTTTATTCATTTCATCACACCCGCTCATGATAGGTTTATACAGGACAATAAGGCTCCTCAAAAGAGAAGCCTTACCGAAAGGCGGGGCAAATTAGGGATTAGCGTCCCGAAAAAAATAATCGGCATAGTTGGTTGGAAACGACCGGCTATGCCGATTCCCCTTTTATAAGCTCAAGGTCGGATTCCGGTGGATCGAAAACGCCGATGAAGTTCCATTGAATATCAATCTGCTGAATCCTGTGTCCCTCAAAATCCACAGCCTGATGGACGTAGATCTTATCGACGAATTCCCGGATGATCGTGGGCGTTAATTCGGTGATCGCCGTTCTGCCGCGAACCATCTTCAAAAAGCTTTCGATGCCGTCCGACTTGGCCTTGGCCTCAGCCAGCAGACCATGCAACTCGGCAATACGGGCTTTAAGCTCCGTCTGCTCTTGCTCGTAGCTGGCCGTCATCTTGGCGAATCGCTCGTCGGAAATTTTTCCGTCGATGTTATCCTCGTAAAGCCGCTGGATGATCGAATCCGGCTTTTGCATACGGGCTGTGGCCTGTTCCAGCTCACGCTTTCCGTCGCGGAGATTGCGATTCATTTCTTCTTGGGACTGCGCCATTTTCAGCCGGACAAATATGGCTTCGTGGCGGCCAATGAAGGAAAGCAGATTCTGGAGCTTCTCCAGCACCGGATTTTCGATAACCTCATTGCGAATCTGATGGGACGTGCAGGAACCCTTGATTTTGCGGTAACCGGAGCAGACCATGTACTCCTTCTGCTTCATGGTGGTACACCTGACCTGATACAGTTTCCTGCCGCAGTCGGCGCAGAACACCATGCCGGACAGAGCGGGCATTTCGCCCATCGGCGTAGGCCGCCGTCTACCGTCCCGGATGCGCTGCACGATATCGAACACTTCCTTCGTGATGATCGGCTCGTGCGTACCCTCGAAAATCTGCCATTCGGACGGATCGTTCTTAAGCTGCTTCTTGCACTTATACGACTTCCGGTAGGTCTTGAAATTGAACGTACAGCCGAGATATTCCTGCCGCGCAAGCATGTGAGCGACGGTGCTGGGTTGCCAAGTGTAATCGTCTCCGACCGTGCGGTTGTCAGGTTTCAGAACGCCAATGGAGCGCATATACGCCGTGGGATTCATGTAGCCCTTTTCCATCATAACGCTGCAGATCTGGGAAGGCCCATACCCGTCAACACAAAGCTGGAAAACCTCGCGTACTACGGCGGCAGCGGTCTCTTCAATGATCCGGTGATTTTTGTCGTTCGGATCCTTGATGTAGCCATATGGCGGATTCGTGCAGAGCGGCTTTCCGGCTTGCCTCTTCGCCTTGAAAACGGCGCGGATCTTGCGGCTGGTATCCTTGGCGTAGAACTCGTTGAAAATATTGATGAACGGCATCATGTCGTTCTCAGTGCCGTTGACGCTATCTACGCCGTTGTTGATGGCAATGAAGCGGATATCGTTGTTCGGGAATACAATCTCCGTATACATGCCCACCTGCAGGTAGTCCCTCCCAAGGCGGCTCATGTCCTTGACAATG
>CADCPT010000001.1 GCA_902803385.1 uncultured Ruminococcus sp. | reverse complement strand
GGTGGCGCGAGCAAAGCTCGCGCCACCTCTGAAAAAACACTATAATAAAAGTGCGCCGCAAGGTAGGCGCACGTGGTTGGTTTCAGGGGCTGCGAATAATTTCACAGCCCCTGTTGATCATCAAGAATCACTGACTTCTGTTACCTTTATGCTTTTGATGACCGGCTGCTCGAATTTGTCGATAGTGCCGTTGGTGTCAAGCGGCTGCGCATCCTCGCAGATATGGTCAACTATCTCCATGCCCTCGGTAACTCTGCCGAATGCGGCATATTTGTTGTCGAGTGCGCCGGTGCTGTCCTTATGCACGATAAAGAACTGACTGGATGCACTGTCCATGTTGCTGCCTTCGCGCGCCATTGATATCGTTCCCCTGAGGTGACTGATGGGATTATCCCAACCATTCAGCGAAAACTCGCCCTTTATTTCCTCGCCCGAACCTCCGGTGCTGTTGCCGTTCGGATCGCCGCCCTGAATCATAAAGTCTTTCATTATGCGATGAAAAGTCAGCCCGTCATAAAAGCCTTCATTTGCGAGTTTAACAAAATTCTCAACGGTAATGGGCGCCGCTTCCTTGCTGAGATCAAGCTTTATGGTACCGTAGTTTTCTACCTCGATCTCTGCTTTATGGCTCACCTTAACATCAAGAGGCTTGACCACAAGACTTTCGCTGGTATCGCTGCTCTCAGTAGTCTCACTGCTCTCAAGCGGCTCGCTTATATCGGTACTTATCTCCGAAACGGTGCTGCTTTCTTCGGGAATACTACTTGCAGCGCTTTGCGGCTGCTCTCTTGTACTGAGAAAAACAATAAGTGCGATAACCGCTGCAACGAAAACAAGAGCTGCGATCGGAATGATTATCCTGAAGATCTTCTCCTTCTTTTCTTTTTTGGCTCTTTCAGCAGCCTTCTGTTGTTCGATCATCTTTTTTTCGCTGTATGGCTTGTTATCCTTTTTCTTTCCGGTTTTCGTGCTTTTCTTTGACAAGGTATTTTCCCCCTAAGTTAGTTATATATCAGATGTTTCTGTTAAAACAGCCCGCCCGATAATGCAGATCCGTCCGACAGGATCAATAGTTATGCTCTGAATAATGGTGAGCCTTTTCAAGAAGCATATCCTTGACCTTCATAAGCCTTGTGCGGCTCGAACGATCGTTTTCCTCAAGCTTCATTGAGATATACTTTATCGTGGCTTCATAGCGCGGTATCATTACATGCTCCAGAGAATTCACTCGCCTTCTTGTGCGTTCTATCTCCGCAGACATAAGCTCGCAGCTTTTTTCTATCTCGGCCAGACGTATCATATCCGGAAGGAGCTGTTCCAGCGCTTCAACGGCATCATCAAGCTCGAAGGATGTGAATGCAAAGCCGTAGGGGTAGATATCGCCCTTGTCTGAGCTTCCGCTGACGGCGGTGAACACCGGAACGTCAACGCTCATTATATTCCTTGTGCCTATTTCTATGCCCGTCTGCTGCTTTGAACTCATCATAGCAGAATCGAGGGATTTTTTGTTCATAACGGCGCTGGCATTTACAAAATGCGCATTGCAGATCTCCAGCTCTGCCTCAACCTTTTCTCTGAGGCGCTTGTTTTCCTGAACAAGCTCGATAAAACGCCTCATAAGCTCATCGCGCTTGTCCTTGAGCATCTTATGTCCCCTTTTTGCAGTCTGCAGCTGACGCTTGAGCTTTGTCATCTGCATTCGCGTGGGGTTTACATTCATAATATCCATAGCAGCTCCCCTGCCTTATTTGCCGTAGTATTGGTCGAGCATATCATCCTTGATACGCTTCAGCTCACTTCTCGGAAGGATATGCAGAAGCTCCCAGCCGATGTCAAGGGTCTCCTCTATCGTTCTGTTGGTCGTATATCCCTGTGAAACGTACTTTCTTTCAAATTCCTCGGCAAACTGCGCATATTTCTTGTCGATATCGGTAAGCGCAGCCTCACCGAGAACTATCATAAGCTCTCTTGCATCCTTTCCTCTTGCATAAGCGGAGAAAAGCTGGTTCATTGTAGCGGCATGGTCTTCGCGGGTACGTCCCGGGCCTATGCCCTTATCCTTAAGACGCGAAAGAGAAGGAAGAACGTCGATAGGCGGCGTTATGCCTTTTCTGTAAAGCTCACGGCTGAGGATTATCTGACCCTCTGTGATATAGCCCGTAAGGTCAGGTATCGGATGAGTCTTGTCATCCTCAGGCATTGTAAGTATCGGGATAAGCGTTATTGAACCGTCCTTGCCCTTCTGTCTGCCTGCGCGTTCATAAAGCGTTGCAAGGTTCGTATACATATATCCGGGATAGCCTCGTCTGCCGGGGACCTCCTTACGTGCGGCAGACACCTCACGAAGAGCGTCTGCATAGTTTGTGATATCAGTCATTATGACAAGAACATGCATGCCCATATCGAAGGCAAGATATTCAGCCGCTGTAAGAGCCATTCTCGGAGTTGCGATACGCTCGATTGCAGGGTCATTCGCAAGGTTAACGAACATTACTGTTCTGTCAAGAGCGCCTGTTTCGCGGAAGGACTGTACAAAGTAGTCGGATTCCTCGTATGTGATACCCATTGCGGCAAACACAACCGCAAACTGCTCATGCTTGCCGCGAACGGCAGCCTGTCTTGCTATCTGTGCTGCAAGCTGTGCATGCGGAAGACCCGAGGCTGAGAATATAGGCAGCTTCTGACCTCTGACAAGGGTATTCAGACCGTCTATTGCGGAAATACCAGTCTGGATGAATTCCTGGGGATAGTCGCGGGCAGCCGGGTTCATAGGCGTGCCGTTGATATCCAGTCTCTTTTCCGGGATTATAGCAGGGCCATCGTCGATAGGATTGCCGAGACCGTCAAATACGCGGGAAAGCATATCGCCGGACACCGGCAGCTCCATTGACTTGCCGAGGAAACGCACCTTGGACTGTGCAAGGTTTATTCCTGCTGCTGAATCAAAAAGCTGAACAAGAGCATTTGTGCCGTCTACCTCAAGCACCTGGCAGCGACGTATCTCGCCGCCGGGAAGCTCTATTTCGCCGAGCTCGTTATAGGTAACGCCCTCAACATTCGTTACCATCATAAGAGGACCTGCGACCTCTCGTATGGTACGGTATTCCTTAGCCATCAGTCCTCACTCCTTTCGATAACATCGCCTATCTCTTTGTCGAGAATGGCGCTGATAAGCTCGAATTCCTTGTCGATGTTTTCTTCGGGTTCATACTTGAAGCGTCCGATACGCTCACGTACCTCTATTTTAAGAAGAAGCTCAATATCTGCGCCCTGTGAAAGCGCCTCCACTGATTTATCATAGCACATCAGTATAGCGCGCATCATAAGCACCTGCTTTTTGAGCGAGGTGTAGGTGTCTGTCGGGTCGAATGCATTCTGATGCAGATAGTCCTCACGGATGGCGCGCGCTGTTTCGAGCTTCAGTCTGTCCTGAGCAGAAAGCGCATCCATACCGACGAGGTTGACGATCTCCTGCAGCTCAGCTTCGTCCTGAAGCATAGCCATAAGGCGTGTGCGAAGCTTTGTGAAGTCGGGAGAAGCGTTGTCGGAGAACCATTTTTCAAGCTGGTCAACATAGAGAGAATAGCTTGTGAGCCAGTTGATAGCCGGGAAATGACGCTTGTATGCAAGAGAAGCGTCAAGGCCCCAGAATACCTTTACGATACGAAGCGTAGCCTGTGATACAGGCTCCGAGATATCGCCGCCCGGGGGCGAAACAGCTCCGATAACGGAAAGCGCACCCTCTGTGTCTTCTGTTCCGTTTACTATAACACGGCCTGCTCTTTCATAGAACTGAGCAAGACGCGAGCCGAGATATGCAGGGTAGCCTTCCTCGCCGGGCATTTCCTCAAGACGTCCGGACATCTCACGAAGAGCCTCCGCCCAGCGTGATGTGGAATCCGCCATAAGAGCGACAGTATAGCCCATATCACGAAAATACTCAGCAATGGTGATACCTGTATAGATGGATGCCTCACGAGCCGCAACAGGCATATCCGATGTATTTGCAATAAGAACTGTTCTCTCCATAAGTGAATTGCCCGTGCGCGGATCCTTCAGCTCAGGGAATTCGTTAAGAACGTCTGTCATTTCGTTTCCGCGCTCGCCGCAGCCGATATATACGATTATGTCTGCGGCAGCCCACTTTGCGAGCTGATGCTGTACGACAGTCTTACCGGAACCGAACGGACCCGGAACAGCCGCAACGCCGCCCTTTGCTATCGGGAAAAGGGTATCTATAGTACGCTGACCCGTTGTAAGAAGGATATCCGGAGAAAGCTTGCGCTTATAGGGTCTGCCTATACGCACCGGCCACTTTACAGACATAGTAAGCTCTTCTGTTTTTCCGCCGCAGTCAAGCACTGCAACAACATCATCAAGGGTGAAATCCCCCTCCTTGATGCTTTTTACAGTACCGTTCATTTTATTGGGTACCATTATCTTATGCGTAACGGCATTGGTCTCCTTTACGATACCGATAGTATCGCCGGATATGACCTTATCCCCTGCTTTTACGGCAGGTGTGAAATGCCATTTTTTCTTGTGGTCAAGTGGAGCGACCTCAACGCCTCTTGTGAGGTTGTTGCCTGCGACCTTCATGATCTCTTCAAGAGGGCGCTGGATACCGTCGTAGATAGAGCCGATAAGACCGGGGCCAAGCTCTACGGAAAGAGGAGCTCCGGTAGATTCGACCTCTTCGCCGGGACCGAGACCGGACGTTTCCTCATATACCTGTATAGAAGCACGGTCACCGTGCATTTCGATTATTTCTCCGATAAGCCTCTGTTTACTTACTCTTACAACGTCGAACATATTCGCGTCGCGCATTCCCTCCGCAATGACCAGGGGGCCTGCGACCTTTGTAATAATTCCGCTTGTCAAATTCTACACCTCAGTTCTTAAAAAGAATATCCGAGCCGACCGCCTTTTCAACAAAGCCGCTCAGCCGTCTCATACCGGCGCCCGTATTGCCTTTAACTCCGGGCAATGGTATGACAGCGGGGAACGCACGCTCTGCGAAGCGTTCTCTTTCCTTTTCCGTAAGAGCAAAAAGCTCCTCGGTCATATATATAACAGCATAGCTGTCTCCTTCAGTTACCGTTTTGAGAAGCTGCGGAGCTTCTTCGGGAACATTGCAAACGAACGTTTCCAGTCCAACGGCACCGAAGCCCTTTATGCTTTCACCGTCGCCTATTACGGCTATTCCCTTAGCCATAGGTATCACGCAGCCTTTCTCTGATCCTGTCCGGCGGAGTATCGGTTCTTATGCCGCCGTCTATAATATGGATAAGCTTTCTTTCGTTTTCGCAGGCAAGGTAGTAGCCAAGCATCGGAGACGCGCCCTCACTTGCATAGCGGCAGCAGCGCCTTGTAAGCGCCATAAGCCTGTTGTCAACGAATCTTTCAAATTCCGACGGAGATACGTTATATGCCGCTATCGCCTGCCGGCAGTCATATGCATCCAGCTTTGCAAGGTATTTCATAAACTGATCAAAGCCTGAAAGAGCTCTTTTTACAGCCTCCGGCTTATCAAGGCCGTCGACCTCGCTTACCGCTCTTTCAAGATAATCCCTGCTTGCAGATGTTCTTGCAGCGCGTATCATAAGCTTTATGTCAGCGTAGAAAATATAATTCCTGAAGTACTCGGCAAGGAACATGTTCTTTTCCGCTTCGGCAGCGCTGCCGAGCCAGTCAAGATAAGCCCTGTCGATAAGTGCGTCGGAAAGACGTGCATCCTTTGTCTGCGCAAGCAGGGTATAGGACTTTTCCGCTGCATCCGCTATCCATCCGGGAAGCTTGTCAAAGCGGTGGTTTTCCGCTGCGTCGCGGAGCTTTTCCGGCGGAACGGAAGCCGGCTGAGCCATCAGCTCATCCGTATCTCTGCCTGACATAAGACCCTTGATTATTGTTTTTATATTGTGGATATCGTTTTGTCTTATAAACGGATCAAAAACTGACATATCCGGAGCAACACTTTTCAGATAGCTCCACATTTTCTGTGAATTGCTTTCTATCAGCTCATCTACGTTATCTCCCTCGCCGTAGCCCTTATCGGACAGATAACGGAAAAGCTCGCCGCTGCTTTTCATCGAGAGCATCTGCTCTATATCCGCGCCGCTGAAAAGGGAACATTCTTTTGCGCGGACGGAGCCGATGGAAAATTCATAAGATAATCCCATAAGCCACCTCTTAAACGAACAGCTCCCGGCTGATCAGATCCTCGATCCTCTCGCGGTTTGCCGAAATAACGGCCGCAAATGTCATGTTCTCCTCTATATCACCGTTTTTCAGGATAAAACCGCCGCTGATGCTGTCGCAGGGCTTGTCGCATACTGTTATGTCCAGGCCGGACGCTTTCATCCTGCTTTTGAAATCACCGGGCAGACGAGCCAGATCCCTTGCAGAAAGCAGAACGGTGCCGCTTTGTCCTTCGAGAGTGGACGCCAGCTTATAGATAAGCCCGAAGTATTCTTTTTCCGGCAGAGAAAGCATGTATTCCTCAACTCCGCCGACTGTTCTGTCTATCTCCCCGCGCCTTGCGCGGAGCATAACGCTGCGCTTTTCAAGCTCTATCCTGCTTCTTGTCGCTTTCAGGAGCTTTTCCGACTGCAGCTGGATCTTTGTTTCTGCGGCATGCCTTATTTCCTTTGCGCGCTGCTGCGCCTTTGCCGAAACCTCTGTGCAGACTTTATCGGCATCGGCATTTATCGCAGCGATCCTTTCGTCGCTGTCCGAGCGGATGCTGGACAGTATCTTTTCGCCGTCGCTCATATCTTTCCCACCTTTTTAGCTCATAGCTTTGATAATTCTTCATATTCCGCTTTGGCGCGCAGCCAGAGCGGACCGCAATTATTAATTATTGATTATTAATTATTGATTAATTAATAGTCATATGGTCATATCTTGAGCGCGGGGATGTTGATAACTACAAGCAGAGAAACGATGAATGCAAGAAGAGCATAGATCTCAACGAGGGTGATGGAAACCATTGCCTTGGAGAAATTAGCCTCGTCCTTTGCGCTCATTGCGATACCTGAAACAGAAGCCTTTCCCTGTGCGATACCGGAGAAAAGTCCGCCGAAGCCTATGGCAAGAGATGCGCCCAGGAACGCAAGACCCTGACCTGTTGTGGGAAGGTCGCCGCCGAGAACGCCGCAGTTGATAAGGATAAGGAATGCAACGATGAAGCCGTAAAGACCCTGTGTGCCGGGGAGAAGGGTAAGAACGAGCATTTTACCGAACATTGAGCTGTCTTCTGAAAGAACGCCCATTGCTGTCTGAGCAGCTCCGCCTACGCCCTTTGCCGAACCGATACCTGCGAGAACAGTTGCGGCAGCAGCCGCAATGATAGCCAAGAATAATCCATACATAATGATTTACCTCCGATTGTGATTAATTATTTGTTATTTTCTTTGATATCCGTTTTGAAGAACCTGCTGTTTGTTTCAAACGGAACAAACGGCTTGCCGCCGCCCTCGTAGAACTTGCTGAACATCTCTACATACTGAAGTCTCATGGTGTGGACATACGAACCAAGGGCATTCAGGCCGATGGTCACTGCATGACCCACAACGAATATCACTATCATAAAGATGATGCCTATAACATTCGTTCCCAGAAGGGTAGACAGCATATTGAATACCTGAGCCATAACTCCTGTTGTAAGCCCGAGAGCCAGCAAACGAGAATAGCTCAGCAGGTCGCTGACGTAGCTTGTTATATCATAAAGGGATGCCACGCCGCCGATGAGCTTGCCGAAAAAGCCTTTTTTACTCCTGCCCTGCGTGAGAACGAGTCCCAGGGCGGATGCTATTGCAATGCCTGCCCCGATATAAACAAGGAGCTGACCTGCGGCAACGCCGGCAGCAAGAACTGCAAGACCTACAAGAAGGGTCATCCACAGACCCGTATCAAACAATGCCTCTGCATAGCGCTTCTGACGCCAGCAGATATAGAATTTGCAGCCCATTCCGATAAGTATATGGACAAGACCCATCGCTATGGACATTACCATAATGGTAAGTGCGTCCTTCTGCGTATCGAGTATCGGCCAGGGAAGAAGCTCTGCCATCGTTATGTTTCCGCCTGTTATAAGGTTATAGATAACAGCCGGTGCATCTCCGAAGATGCTTCCGAATGCAAGCCCCCAGAATATCGTAGCCACGCCGCAGTTGCGGAACAGCCTCAGGTTGAGCAGCATATTCCTGTCGGGCTTGAAGATCGCTATAGCCGCGGAACAGGCGGCAACCATAAGCAGACCGTAGCCGGCATCCGAAAACATCATGCCAAAGAAGAAATAGAAGAAAAACGCAAGGATCGGCGTAGGATCTATGTCGTTTTTCGACGGTGTCGAATACATCGTAACAATGGATTCAGCCGGCTCGGCGAAGGCATTGTTTCTGAGCTTTACGGGAGCATCGTCTCCCGCATCCTCAAACTCCACTACGCAGTCCGCAACACGCTCGCAAAGAGCCTGAAGCTTTTCGCAGTCCACCTCCGGTACGAAGCCCGTCAGCACGAAAACATGCTTTGTCTGGTCAAGGCCGCTTATGACCTTGTATTTTTCGCTTCGCATCACGAAATAATCCCAGGTATCGCGTATCGCTCCGCGGAACTCGGCATAGCCTGCTATCTCATCGCGCGCATCTTCTCTTTTTTCTTCAAGATCCTTGTCTTTTTTGAGCAGCCTCCGTACCTTATCCTCAGGCACCTTGCTTGTGGGGTTCATAGGCTGTGTGAAGCCAAGTGTACGAAGAGCCGCCTGACACTGCTCCTTTTGCTTTTTAGGTGAATATATCACCGCACTCGTCAGATTTGACGAGGAATAGAAGATCTCAAATTCAAATATCAGATCCGGTGAAGCCTCTGCGACAGCGACTGAAAGCTCCTGAGTGGAATAACCTCTGGGGAAGGTACCGATAAGCACCGCGACCGACGCGGTATCGGGCGTATTCAGGGGTATATCCAGCTTTTTCCAGGGCTCGAGCTGGGCTATCTGCGTTCTGATCCTGACTCTTTCAGCTGCGTTATCTGCCATCTGATGATCCAGTTTTACGATCTTTTTACAGATACCGGTGATCTTAGCGGAATTAGCGGCTATCTCGCCGATCTCATCCGGGTCGATCTCACGCCTGCCCCGAAGCGAATCCAGCAGGCTCTTTTTTTCGGGAGCCTCTCTGTCAAGGATCCTGAGAGCCTGTTCGGTAAGCTCGGCATTTCTCTCAAACTGCTTTAGCTGAGCGGAGGTGTCCGTACGGACAAAGCCCTCCTGAGCCGTTTCCTCCGATGTTACCTCGACCAGAGCACTGTTCTGCAGATGCTCCAGCAGCCTTTTTCGATCCTTTCGCAGTGCGATGATACGGACTGATTTCATTTTCAGCTTTGCCAAATCAATATCACCACTCTTTTTATCAGTTATTTAATTTGCGGTCAGCATATCTACGACAAGAGATGTTACTCTGCTGCGGTTTTTATCCGCTGTTTCGGAAAGCTTCCTGCATTCCTCTTCAAGCTTCAGCTTTTCTCTTTCCATCTGCTTATCGGAGCTTTTGGCTATTGCTTCGGCGTCATCCTTCAGCATTTTTTCAACGCTTTCCTTCGCCTCTGCAACGATCCTTTCCGCTTCAAGCTTTGCATTCTGTTTTTTTGTATCCGCAAGGCTTTTGGCGTCCGCTTCTTTACGGCGGCATTCCTCCTCTGTTTCCAGGACAGACTTTATGAACTGATCTGCCATTATGCTATCCCTCCTTTTCTCCGTCGGGAAGTCAGCTTTCCACATAAACTTCCATTATAGATTTAACCACATTTTTCGCATAAAATCAATATTATTTTTCAAAAAAACAGCGATGTTTATCTGTGCGGTGCTATATATATGTATAGAAGCTGCAAAAAATTATTCCCGGCACAGTAAAATGAATAATTGCATGGTAATTCCTGCATACTCATTATGTCCTCCCGACCGTTGCTGCGCAACGACCGGGCTGTTTTAAGACTTGTTTTTGGGGCTGTCGCAAAACAAGGATTCTGACGGCAACCCCTTGAAACCAGCCAGGTGCGCCCGTAGGAAGTGCCCTGGGGGTGCGCCTACCTTGCGGCGCACTTTTATTATAGTGTTTTTTCAGAGGTGGCGCGATCAAAGCTCGCGCCACCTCTGAAAAAACAAGTCATAAAATAGCCCGGTCGCGCCGAAGGCACGGTCGGGCGGATGAGGCAGTGTTAATGCGACAGCCCCCTCTGAAAAAACACTATAAAACGTGCGCCGCAGATATGGTCTGGTGACGAAATTTGTTTACAGAATATCTGTTGATTTTCGGCACAGCATGATATATCATATCAATTAAAGAAAGCCGATGTACCGGAAAAAGCTCATCAGGTCATCAGACATAGAGTCTTGAAAAAAGGAGGCAGAAAAATGAAAGGACTATACAAAACGGTCGTTTCGCTTATGCTTTGTGCAGTACTGACCGGCACTGCGGCGGCAGCCGTTCCGCAGAACTGCGCTGCCGCAAATTCATATGACGATTATCTCGGCACCATCATTTACCGTGGAGATCTCGACTACTGTGACAGCGGCTCCTATGTTTCCGTGATCGGATATAACGGAAGCGGAGGAAATATAGAAATACCGTCCGAGATCAACGGAAAGCCTGTAAAAAGGATAGAATCCGATGTTTTTTCCGGCTGCACCGGCCTCACCGGAATAACGATCCCCGACAGCGTGACCAGCATCTCAGGCTGTTTCAAGGGCTGCACGGGGCTTACCGAAGTCACCATCCCCGGAAGTATAAAATACACGGGCAGCAATACCTTTTCCGGCTGCACCGGACTAAAGAGCGTGACCCTTCTCAGCGGCGTCACTGCAATACAGGATGGTGCGTTTTCGGGCTGCACAGGGCTGAAAAGCATTATTATGCCGGATAATATCACAGGCATCGGCAACGGTGCCTTCAGCGGCTGCACCGGACTCGTATCTGTCGCTCTTCCCGGCAGTATAACGTCGGTAAATCCGAACGCCTTTTCGGGATGTACAGGTCTGAAAAGCGTTGTCATTCCCGACCGCGTCACGCTGATAGGCGCAAATGCGTTTTACGGCTGCAAAGCTCTTACAGAATTAAACCTGCCGGAGCGACTCGTCAATATAGGCGAAAATGCATTCGGCGGATGCAGAAAGCTGAAGAGCATTAGTCTCCCCGACAGTGTGGCTTCGATCGGAAGCAACGTTTTCGACGGCTGCAAAAGCCTTACAGAGATCATCGTGGGAACAGATAATACCAAGTTTTCTTCTGTTGACGGCATACTTCTCAGCAAGGACGGGACCGAGCTCATATGCTGTCCGCAGGGAAGATCAGGAACCTGCGTCATCCCCGGCAGCGTAACAGTCATAGATGAAAAAGCCTTTCAGAACTGTGCCGCGCTTACGGATGTTACTTTTGCGGACGACTTGACAAGGATCGGAGCCGACGCCTTTTCCGGCTGCACGGCTCTTACAGTCGTCAACCTTCCCGAAAGCGTTACGAGCATAGGAGAGGGCGCATTTCAGGGCTGCACACAGCTCAGAAGCATTGCACTGCCTTCCCGCATAACAAGCATTGCGGAAAAGACATTCTCCGGCTGCAAATATCTCAGTGACGTAAGGATACCGGACAGCGTTACAAATATCGGCGCAGATGCATTCCGTGAATGTGCAGGGCTTTGCACCGTCAGTATCCCTTCCGGCGTTACCAATATCTGCGCAAATGCATTTTTCGGCTGTACCGGGCTGCAAAGCCTTGTTATTTCCGGAAACGTCACCTCAATCGGAAGCTATGCGTTTTCCTCATGTCCTTCTCTGTCCGAGGCTGTCATTCCGTCAAGCGTAACGAACATAGAGAATAATGCCTTTGACGGCTGCCGCAGCCTTGTCATATATGGCTCCGCCGATTCCGAGGCCGAGACCTTTGCGCTTGAAAACAACATCCCCTTTATCGTCCTTACTGACGGTTCAGAGCTTATTCCGGTCGGATCCATAGAGCTTTCAAGGTCGGCTGTAAATCTTGCGGTCGGCCACAGCACAACGGTAAAGGCGACGGTTGCACCCGCTGACGCAACAAACAGGTCTGTTGCCTGGACATCCTCGGATGAATCAGTTGCCACAGTCGCAAACGGAAAAATAACTGCCGTTTCCGTCGGCACCGCTACCGTAACTGCAAAATCGGCAAACGGCAAAGCTGCATCTGTCAGAGTCAATGTAAAGCCCCCGGTCGTTGATGTCGTTTCGGTCACGCTTTCAAGGTCTTCAGTCAACCTTGCGGTCGGCCACAGCACAGCGGTAAAGGCGACGGTCTCACCCGCTGACGCAACAAACAAATCTGTTGTCTGGACTTCGTCGGATGAATCAGTTGCCACAGTCGTAAACGGAAAAATAACTGCTGTTTCCGTCGGCACCGCCACAGTAACGGCAAGATCGGCAAACGGCGAGACCGCCGCTGTTGCCGTTAATGTAAAGGTATGATTTTTGTCCGCACAAGCGGGCTGAAAAAACACTATAAAGGGGCTGTGCATCAACACTGCCCCATCCGCCCGACCGTGCCTTCGGCGCGACCGGGCTGCTAAAAATTTGTTTTTTTCAGGGGTGCCGTCAGAATCCTTTTTTTGCGACAGCCCCTTTCTTATTGTTTTTAGTCGTTAAGATATTTCGCATCCTGCAGCAGAATTGCCGCCTTTCTGTATACAGACTGATAGTCCGTGACATCCGAAAGAATAAATTCTTTTTTTCGCCGGTTTTTGCCGCTCTGATAGGTCATACCATGTATTGCTTCAAAGCGTATGTCGCCTACCTTGAACATCCTGTCGAATATTCCTCGCTCACAGTTGATCTCGCGGACATTCTTCCAGGCTAAGCGCCGCATTTTTTCACTCATTCCGCCTTCAAAAAGATAAACGGCCTGATCCGTCATGATGTATTCGACAGATCTGTGCTTTATTATTGCGGAGATGATGCCCCCTAAATAGATCCATACGGGCATAAGGTGAAGGGCAAAAAAGAATACGAGAGGTAGGATCTGTGAATAGTCCGGCCCTGCCACATCGGCTTCGGGATCCGGTATGAGCGTCGAAAGCATGCTGCTTATAAATGTCAGATCTATAGCTGCCCAGAGAAGCGCAAAAAACAGCATGGGATTGAATATCGCTTCGAGTATAAAGCACCTTTTGTCCGGTTTATCCCTCCAGACGACTGTTTCACCGGGAGATATCATAAAATCATTGCTGCTCATTTCATACTCCGATCGTACCGTCCGGCTGCGGTATCTGCTGCGTTATACAGTGGATATTGCCGCCGCCGATAAGAATGTCTCTTCCTCCGCGAAGCCCTGTCACCTTTCTGCCGGGGAACAGGGATGAAAGTATCTCAACTGCAAGGCTGTCGTTTTTGTCATTGAACTGCGGAACGATAACGCTGCCGTTTGCAATGTAGAAATTGACATAAGACGCCGCCAGCCTTTCTCCCGGCGTCCTTGTCGGCTCACCGTCCATATTGTCAAGGCCGGAACATTCCTCCGCGGTGATATGAACAGGCGACGGCAGGGGAAGCTTGTGCACCTTCAGCTTTCTGCCGCAGGCGTCGGTCTCGCTTTCAAGTATGTCAAGACATTCTTTTGATATCTCATACTGCGGGTCGTTTTTATCGTCCGTCCAGGCAAGCACCACCTCGCCCGGTGCGACAAAGGCGCAGATATTGTCTATGTGTCCGTTTGTCTCGTCGTTATATATGCCCCTTCTGAGCCATATTATCTTTTTGACTCCGAGGGTGTCGCGCAGGCGCTGTCCGATCTCTGCCTTTGTCATTCCGGGATTGCGTCCTTTGCCAAGCAGACATTCCTCCGTTGTCAGAAGCGTTCCCTGACCGTCGGTATGTATCGAGCCGCCCTCAAGAATAAAGTCCCTCTGGTCGTAGCAGTCCGTATCGTTAAGATCACACAGCTTGCGTGCCATTTTATTATCCTTATCCCAAGGGAAATACAGGCCGTCATAAAGGCCGCCCCAGGCATTGAAGCCCCAGTCGATGCCTCTTACGCTTCTGCCGTCCGTTACGAATGTCGGAGCAACATCCCTCGCCCAGCTGTCATCGCTGCTCATTTCAACGACCCTTACGTTTTCCGGCAGCGATTCACGGGCGCTGTCGTAGTCTTCAAACCTTGCGCATACCGTCACCTTTTCGCTTTCGGAAATAATGCCGATAAGCTCCGCAAAGGCTCTGCGCGCGGCATAAGCGCCGTTCTGCCATGAATCCCTTCTGTGCGGCCATATCAGTATGCAGCCGCTGTGAGCCGAAAATTCCGCCGGCATACAGAACCCGTCCTGTGCCGGAAGAGTGTGCAGTATTTTCAAAAAATCAGATCCTTTTTGTGTTTTCTTCCGCGGCATTCACCTGAGCCGCAGCAACGGCTTTATGCCAGCCGCAAAGGCTTTCCGCTCTTTTTTCCTCTTCAAAATGCGGTTCAAAGCAGGTGCCCTTCTTTATAAGCGAAAGGAGCTCTGCCCTGTCTCTCCAGAAGCCGACGGCAAGCCCGGCAAGGAAGGCGGCTCCTGCGGCGGTAGCCTCACGGTTTGCGGAGCGCATTACCCTTGTGCCCGATATATCGGCCTGGAACTGCATAAGGAAGCTGTTCGCCGCAGCTCCGCCGTCAGCCTTCAGGCAGGTTATCGGCATTTTGCTGTCTGCTGTCATAGCGGAAAGAAGATCCTCAGTCTGATAGGCTATGGATTCAAGTGACGCTCTTATGATATGCTCTATCCCCGTGCCCCTTGTAAGTCCTGTTATAGTGCCCCTTGCATGCATGTCCCAATAAGGAGCGCCCAGCCCTGCAAACGCCGGCACGACATACACGCCGCCGGAATCCTCGACTTTTCCGGCAAAATATTCGCTGTCGCGGAATTCACGGATTATCCCAAGCTCGTCCCTGAGCCACTGTATGACCGCCCCTCCGACAAAAACGCTGCCCTCAAGGGCATATTCGGGCGCAGCTCCTTTTTCGGTAGCCGCTGCCGTGGTTATAAGCCCGTGGCTGCTTTTTATCCTTTCGTTTCCGGTATGCTGCAAAAGGAAGCAGCCGGTGCCGTAGGTGTTTTTTGCATCGCCCGGAGCAAAGCACCCCTGACCGAAAAGCGCGGCCTGCTGATCGCCTGCCATTCCGCATATTGCTATCTTTGCACCCATTATATCGGCATAGCCGTATATCTCGCTGCTGCTTCTGACCTGCGGCATCATATCGCGCGGTATATCCAGCAGTGAGAGGAGGTCGTCGTCCCAGTCTCCCTTTTCGATATCAAACAGCATAGTGCGCGAAGCATTTGTCCTGTCGGTCGCATGCACCTCACCCTTTGTCAGCTTCCACAAAAGCCATGTATCTATCGTTCCGAAAAGCAGCTCTCCGCACCTTGCGCGTTCTCTTGCGCCGTCATAATGGTCAAGTATCCATTTTATCTTTGTGCCGCTGAAATATGCGTCAGGTCTGAGCCCTGTTTTTTCCTGTATTTCCTCAGTCCTGCCTTCTCTGACAAGGCGCTCGCAGATATCAGCCGTCCTTCTGCACTGCCATACGATAGCGTTGCATATAGGTCTGCCTGTTGCCTTTTCCCATACAACAGTTGTTTCGCGCTGGTTAGTTATGCCTATGCCTGCTATTTCATCCGGAGAAATGCCGCTTTTTGCTATGCATTCCGTCATTACGGCATACTGGTTGGCATATATCTCCATCGGGTCATGTTCAACCCAGCCCGGACGCGGATATATCTGAGAAAACTCATGCTGAGCCATTGCGACCGCTTCGGCATGATGGTCAAAAAGGATAGCTCTAACGCTGGTCGTGCCCTCATCAAGAGCCAGGATATATTTTTTCATCGAACTCACCTCAACGTATATTATATAACATATCCGGCTCATACGTAAATACGCAGCCGTCTTTTTTTCAGACAAAAAATATGAGGCTTATTTATAGAAGTTGACGACGGCGCTCAGGCTCCTTGTTTTCTTATGCCGCACTTTTTGTAGTGTTTTTTTCAGGGGTGCCCACGCTGTCGTGTTGCAAAAGCCAACGCCCGACCGTGCCTTCGGCGCGACCGGGCGGTTAAAAATCTGTTTTTTCAGGGGTGCCGGGCGCTTCGCGCCCGGCACCCCTGAAAAAACACTATAAAAAGTGCGCCGCAGGGTAGGCGCACCCCGAGGGCACTTCCTTCGGGCGCACGTTGTATGGCGAAGGGGCTGCGAATATTATCACAGCCCCTTTTATAGTTTTCTCAGTCTTTGAAAAGCTTCTTGACCTTGTCGAAAAAGCTTGAACGCTTCTGATAGTTTGTGTTGGTGCAGGTCTTGTCAAACTCGCCGAGTATCTTCTTCTGCTCCTCGGTAAGATTCTTCGGTACCTCTATGGTGACCTTAACAAACTGATCGCCTCTGCCCTTGGAATTAAGGTGCTGTATGCCCTTGCCCTTGAGCTTGAAGATATCTCCGGGCTGGGTGCCGGGATGAACGGTATAGCTCGATTTTCCGTCAAGGGTAGGAACCACGACCTCATGCCCTAAGGCTGCCTGTGTGAATGTAAGCGGTATCTCGCACCATACGTCGTCGCCCTTGCGCTCGAATATCTCGTGCTTCTTTACGTTTACATATACATGCAGATCGCCTGCCGGGCCGCCGTTGTAGCCGCTGTTTCCATGTCCGCCGATATTGAGGATCTGATCCTGGTTGATGCCGGCAGGAACAGTAACGGTAACCGTCCTCTGTGACCTTATCCTGCCTACGCCGGTACATTTCGGACACGGCTTTTCTATAACCTTGCCCTTGCCGTGACATTTTTCGCAGGTCGTAGCGGTCTGTACGACGCCGAAGGGAGTCCTCTTCTGCGTTGTTACCTGACCCAAGCCGTTACAGTCCGGACATGTCTTGAGGTTTACTCCGCCGAGAGCGCCTGTGCCTGCACAATCCTTACAGGTCTCAACGTTCTGGTATGTAACCTCTTTTTTGCAGCCCTTTGCGGCTTCTTCAAATGTAATATTGAGAGTAGCCTCAACATCCGAGCCCTTACGGGGAGCATTCTGGTTTCTGGGATTTCTTCCTCCGCCGAAGCCTCCGAAAAAGCTGTTGAAAATATCGCCTATATCTATATCCTGACCGAACGGATTTGCTCCGCCGTAAGCAGTTGAGCCTGCGCCGTAGCTGGGGTCAACTCCGGCAAAGCCGTAGCGGTCATATCTGGATCTCTTTTCCCTGTCGGAAAGCACCTCATAGGCCTCGTTCACCTCTTTGAATTTGGCCTCTGCTTCCTTGTTTCCGGGGTTAAGGTCAGGATGATATTTTTTTGCTTGCTGGCGGAACGCTTTTTTTATCTCATCGTCGGATGCGCTCTTGTTCAGACCAAGTACTTCATAATAATCTCTTTTATCTGCCAATTAATACCACCCCAGTAAAAGTGAATAGAGAATAGTGAATAACGAACAGCGAAAAATACGCTGCTCGTATATTCTCCTTGTCTGCAAAAGGGGGTCGACTGTGCGATGCCCCTTTTGCACTCGCCTTTACGAATACTTATAAATTATTCGTCAACATCCTTGAAATCTGCGTTGTAAACGCCGTTGTCGTCGCTTTCGGGAGCCTGCTGAGCTGCTGCGCCCTGAGCTGCTGCATCCTGATAGAGCTTCTCGGATACTGCATACATTGTCTTCTGCAGGTCGTCCTTTGCGTTCTGGATGTTATCCATATCGTTGCCCTGAAGAGCTGTCTTTACAGCTGAAAGCTTGGAGTTGAGTGTTTCCTTGTCGCCGTCTGCGATATGCTCGCCGTTTTCGGAAAGGAGCTTTTCAACAGCATAAACGAGGTTTTCAGCTTCGTTTCTCTTGTCAACCTCTTCTCTGCGCTTCTTGTCCTCTGCAGCATACTGCTCAGCGTCCTTGATAGCCTTCTCTATGTCGTCCTTGTTCATATTTGTGCTGGAGGTGATGGTGATGTGCTGCTCTCTGCCGGTACCCAGATCCTTAGCGGAAACGTTTACGATACCATTAGCGTCGAT